>CAZKDW010000001.1:0-13014 GCA_964551625.1 uncultured Thermotogae bacterium
GGCGACAAGGTGTCAAACATGGCGTTTCACTTCGATGCCTGTCACTTCGTTGACGACATCAATGTCGCCCCGATTGCCACACGTGCTTGCAAAGACGCCTTGGGGTCCTTGGGTGCTGAGAGGGGTGAATCCTTCGTAGGCCCAGTCATTCTCGCTCCCAGTGCTGTGCAGGATATTCTCGTCGATCTCTTTGCATTCCAGATCAATGCCAAGAATGCCATTCGCGGCTCCAGCCGCTGGGGCAAGCAGTTGGGCGAAGCCGTCGCCCACGCGTCACTAACTGTGATTGATGACGGACGATTGCCCGGAGGCGTGGCCACGCAGTCGTTTGATCGAGAAGGTATGCCGCGCAGGGCGATCACGTTGATCGAAGCCGGTGTGGCAGCCGCCCTCATGCACAATGGCTACACGTCCGCAGCCATGGGCGTTGGCAATACGGCGCATGCGTCGGGATCAGCTCGATCCACACCCGGCATCAGCCCGACCAACCTGTCCATCAAACCGGGAGACGTTTCCAAGGATGACATGATCGGAGACATCACACAGGGGTTGCTCGTCAATCGCTTCTCTGGCAGCTCCAACCCCATCTCCGGTGACTTCTCTGGCGTCGCCAAGGCGGCAACCCTCATCAAGAATGGGAAGCTCGATAGGCCGGTCACAGGCACGTTGATTGCTGGCAATGTCTTCGACGTGTTGAAGACACTCTCCGGCGTATCATCGGAAACCGAGCGCACATTCACAGCGACACTGCCTTATCTGCGCATAGAAGGCATATCCGTAACGGCTGAATAGCGAGTAGGAAGCGAGCGAAAGACAAACCGGGGTGCCTGCGGGCACCCCGGTTCCTTATTACATAAGCAGAAATTCTACAGGAGCTTACCTGTTGTGTCAGCAGGGACTGCCAACTCCGACCAAATCCACTCAAGGTTCTCGGAGAGAGCTTCCATGGTTCGTTCCTGTCCATGGGCAACCAAGAGGATCGTCCAGTCGTCTGGCCGCTGTGCTCGGATACTTACGACATCATCCATGCTTTCGCTTCGATAGGTTATGCTAACATCGTCACCAAGCCACTCGCCAATGGGCAGAGATGTAGATGCGATCCTGCTGAAATCATCTCCAAACTCGCCCCATGCAAAGACTTCGTCGATCACATCATCCAACCCTGCTGTATTCGTAGCAACAACCCATACAGTGATGTTGTCATTGGGGTCGGCCATCCGAGCTATGTCACCATCTTCTTCCATCAGCCAGCCCATCGGAGCCGACACGCTGAACAGCCCATCAGGATGAACGTAATCAGGCGCGACAAGTTCCGCTTGCTGTTCGAGTACTGAGAACGGTAGCGGCTGCTCCACTCCCTGATCCCAGAACACGATGGCATAGGCCGCCGCCAGAATACCCAACCAGACCACCGTTAATATCAATGCATTCTTCATTCTCTAGGCCTCCTTCTCCCGTCCAAACTTCCAGATACTCCATCAACCCTTCAGCCATTCTAGCCTTTGTACCTGCGCGAACCAACAGTGAATGCTGTTCGGCTTCATAAAACCCTCCGCTGGATACCCCGCAGCTTGCTGGGGGGGTAGCGGAGATTCGCCGTAGGCGAATCGGCTTGTTTGTTGTGCGGGCTATAGGAACTATGTCAGAAATAGATATCTCAACGTCGGGTACAGGCCCCGACGCTACAGAAAGAGGAATGTAGCGTCATGCAACACGCCTGTCTTCGCAGATGCCACAAGCAGGAGCAGACAGGCTATGCTTGGGGGGTGTAGTAGCCGGTATAGGAATTACTACACCCCCCAGGGTTCTCTCTATATCGAGAATGCATGGCATCAAGCTGCAACATGATGATCAACTTTGCTTAGATTTCCAAAGTTTTGCCTTTTGATGCCCAGTAGCTTGCTGCAGGGTTCTTTACTTGGCAGACAAGCTCAGACATTCTACAATACGGCGGGTGGTCACGATGAAGAAGCTTCCCGATCTGTTGACTCTTTCCCGAGGACTGGTGGCCGTTGTCATCTTATACCTCGGATTCGTAGGCGAACGAGCATTGGAAGCCGTCATCCTCCTAACCATTCTCGGTTGGACCACCGATATCCTCGACGGCCGACTCGCTCGCAAATATCACAAGCCCCCAACGTGGATTGGGGAGCGAGAATTCCTCTTCGATATGGTCATGGTCTTCTCTGGGCTGGCCTACCTCGTCATGTCAGGCTTGATCATCGCATGGCTTGCTCTAGTCTACATCGCTGTTGCCGCTGTCTTCATCGCATTCTTCCGATCGAAGATGATCATGATGTCGTTCGCCACACCTTTGGTCGCGCTACCGCTGATTGTGGCTTCGGTCAAGGCTCCCAGAGCTGCGGTGTGGTATCTGATTTGGATTGTGGGGGCATTGATGCTCGATTGGTCCCGTTTCAAGGGCGTAGTGCGGGAGTTTCTCGATAACGCAAAGAAGTTAGCCCAACGATAGCCGCCATCCGCATCAACCTGAGCTAGCCAAACAACGTATTGTCAGACGCCTTCTTCCCCAAGTGTTCATGGGCGCGATCCGTGGCGATTCGGCCTTGCGGTGTGCGTTGGATGAAGCCTTCTTGCAGCAGATACGGTTCAACGACGTCCGTAATCGTGTCGCGCTCTTCGGATAGTGACGCAGCCAAGGTTTCCAAACCGACGGGCCCGCCATCGAATTTGTTGATCAGCGCATCCAGCACGGCATGATCGAGCTCGTCTAATCCGGCCTCGTCAATGCCAAGCAAATCTAGAGATTTCCGGGCAGTCTCGCGGTCGATGTGCCCGTCACCACGCACTTCTGCATAGTCGCGTGTGCGACGCAACAGGCGGTTGGCGATTCGCGGTGTACCCCGCGCTCGCATCGCCAACTCCTCAGCGCCATCTACGCTGACTTCAATGCCGAGGATTCGTCCCGTACGAATGATGATCGTGCGAAGATCCTCCATCGCATAGAACCCGAGGCGGAATAAGACTTCGAAACGGTCGCGCATCGGCGCTGAAATGAGTCCAGCCCGTGTCGTTGCGCCCACAAGCGTAAACGGCGGTAGATCGATTCGTAGTGACTGCGCATTCGCACCTTCGCCCAAGATGATGTCAATTTTGTAATCCTCCATGGCTGGATAGAGGATCTCTTCAACATTACGGCGTAATCGATGAATTTCATCAATGAAGAACACGTCATGCGGACACATATTCGTAAGAATGGCAGCGAGGTCGCCTGCCTTCTCAATCGCAGGGCCGGAGCTAATGCGTATGTCTACGCCCATCTCGCTGGCAACAATTTGAGCAAGCGTAGTTTTTCCTAGTCCAGGAGGCCCCTGCAGGAGCACATGATCGAGTGGCTCTTCACGGTTCTTGGCAGCTGCTAAATAGATGCGGAGTTTCTCTTTGGTTTCTTCCTGACCGATAAAATCATCGAGTGAGGATGGGCGGATGTTCACGATCGACTGCTCGTCTTCTGGCTCAGCCCCTGCGATTCGTTCCGTCCTCATCGTGCTGCATTGTACTGACAGGAATCGTCTCCATTCAAGTTCCCATCGCCCATTCAGAGTGTACCGTTGCCGTGCTTATGATATCATCCGCGCGGGGTGAGGCATGAGACAGGGCACAGTTGTCAGCATTGGAACGTTTGATGGCGTCCACCTAGGGCATCAGGCGATCCTTCGCGAGCTTCGACATCAAGCCGACGCTCATTCCTTGGCCAGCCTTGTTTACGCCTTTTCTGTGCCCCCTCGATGGGCTCTCAAGGGTGGTGATGAGCGATATCTCCTACTTCCCATCGACCAAAAACTCGACTTGCTCGGACAGGCAGCCGATCGTATCCATCCGGCAACCTTCGAGTCGGTCCGATCGATGGACCCCGAAGTCTTCATCGAGGAGGTTCTCATCAACCAGCTACAGGCTCGCGTGATCGTTGAAGGCGAATCGTTCCGGTTCGGACGCGATCGCTCTGGAGATTTGGATACTTTGCGATCGTTGGGAAGCCAGAAGGGGATAGATGTTGTCTGCGTTCCCCCAGTCATCGTGGGAGACACAGCTTCATCGAGTACACGCATACGAGAGGCCGTTTCGTCAGGTAATTTTCAAACAGCCCGTGCCTGCTTGGGCCGAGCGCCTATCCTGCGTGGTTCCGTTGTACCCGGCGATCAGCTCGGAGGAGAGCTTGGCTACCCCACAGCCAATCTTGATGTAGATCCTCACATTTTACTGCCCCAGCCTGGCATCTTCCTTGTACATGCCTTGGGGAAGCAGCTGCATGCAAATGGACTTCTATACATCGGATCTCGCCCCACTCTTGGACAGAGCGAGCCGCGGTGCGAGGTCCATCTGTTGGACTTCACAGCGCGCCCGCTGTATGGCGAGGTATTGGAGATCCACCTGCTAGAACGGCTTCGCGGCGATAGAGCCTTCCCTTCTTTGGATGCGCTACGAACCCAAATCGGGATTGACGTGGCAGCAGCACGTAAACGATTGCCAGATTACGACTTAACCGAAAAACGCATCGGCAGTTGAAATGCCGACTTGCGTCACCTACCATTTACCCAGCATGTTAACGCTGGGAGTAGACACATCAGAGTCGCTGGGCGGCGTTGCTTTGTATGACGAAGGGCGCCTTGCAGAGACGCGGATGATGGATACTCCGCTGTCGCATGCTGAGCGCTTGTTCCCCTTGATCGAGACGATCTTGGAAGCGTGTAAGGTTGACAAAAGCCACGTTGAATTGGTGAGTATCAACCGCGGACCCGGATCCTTCACAGGGCTTCGAATTGGTCTGGCTGCCATGAAAGGCTTCTGCCAGGCTCTCGACGTTCCATTGATTGGCGTGGACGGCACAGAGGTGTACCGTCAGCTACTGAAGGAACATCAACGGGTATGCGTGGTCCTCGCCAGTCGGCGGGATTTGTATTATGTGAGATGGTTTGGTGGATCGAGACCCAAGGGGCCAACCGTAGTGATGCGCGAGGCTGAGTTAGTAGATCGCTTGAGTCAAGAGACACGTGAGCTTACCTTGGTGGGCAGTGGTGCACCTCGGCTTGGAGAGAGTCTTCGACCGTGGCAGCATATCCGCATCGCCCCCGAGACAGCCAACCAGCCCTCACCTTTGGCAGTTGCTCAATGGGGCAGCGAGAATTATGTGGCCGACCAGTTGTACGCGGTCGAACCTTTGTATGTAGAACCCCTCCTCATCGGGGGGAAAGCAGCGTGAGGTGAAAGAACCATGTCTAGAGTCTGTGATATTTGTGGCAAACGACCTGTTGCTGGAAACAAAGTAAGCCATTCACTCCGCCATACGCGGCGTGTCTGGGCACCGAATCTGCAGCGCGTTCACGCCATCGTCGATGGCAAGAAGACGAAGATTCGCGCATGCACCCGATGTATCAAATCCAACAAGGTCGTCAAGGCAGCTTAAGTCTTAGGGGGATCCGCTCGATTGACTCAGAACATGACTCCCGAGCAAGAACGATCCACTTCTGTTTCGCCGTCCAAGCCCTTGGACGGTGAAATTGTAGGATTGGAAGGCGAATGCGTCCGTGTTCGATTGGAAACCGGCGCCATTGGATTCCTCAAGGGGCTGGATAAGGCAACCATGGAGTCCTCCTTCCAATTGGGGCAGCAAGGAAGATTCCTGATCGTTCGATGCGAAGAAAACGAAGAAACCCTTCTGAGCCTGGTTGCCATTCACAGCACAGAAGCCTCGCCTGCCTTTGAACACGATGTTGATCAAATACAGAGCGCAGTTGCAAATCATCACACGCCATCTATTACGCGCAATGAAGTCATTCCTACTTTGGATGAGCAGCGCATTCAACAATGGCTCAATCGAGTCGAGAAGAATCTTACGCAACTTAGAAGAAACAGAGCGAAGCGGTTAGACGAAGAATTCTACTCCGGATCATAGGGGGAGGTTTTCATGCCGAAAGGAACTGTCGTCTTCGACGTCGAGCGATGCAAAGGCTGCGGCTTGTGTATTGCGGCTTGCCCAAAGAAGGTGCTTGCCTTCTCAGGAAAGCTCAACAAGAGTGGCTACGATGTCGTCCACATGGCGCATCCCGAGGACTGTATCGGGTGTGCATTCTGCGCGATGACGTGCCCTGATATCGTCATCGAAGTCTATCGAGAAAGTACAAGCTAAGGAGGGGTGATGGGTGACCGATTGTTGTTGCGTGGCAACGAAGTCATAGCAGAAGCCGCAATTCGGGCTGGATGCCAGTGCTACTTTGCCTATCCGATAACGCCACAGGCAGAACTATTAGAGCACATGGCGAAAAACATGCCCCGCCTGGGCAGAACGTTCATACAAGCTGAGTCCGAAATAGCGGCCATCAGCATGGTCTATGGCGCCGCAGGAGCTGGCGTGCGTACGATGACCTCATCCTCGTCTCCCGGCATCAGCCTGAAGCAAGAAGGTATCTCTTACTTGGCTGGCGCCAATCTTCCTTGTGTCATCGTCAATGTCGTTCGCGGAGGACCAGGGCTTGGTAACATCGCTCCCTCGCAGTGCGACTATTTCCAAGCGACAAAGGGTGGCGGTCACGGAGACTATCGATTGATCGTTCTCGGTCCTTCAACTGTGCCAGAAGCAGGAGAGTTGACGATGCTGGCCTTCGAATTGGCCGACCAGTATCGAATTCCAGTCATGATTCTCGCTGACGGCTTGTTGGGACAAATGATGGAACCTGTCGAGCTGCCGGACCCAATTGACCCCGCTAGCCTGCCAGTCAAGGAATGGGCAACGACTGGGGCCAAAGGCAGAGCCCCGAACGTCATCCTTAGCTTCGAGATGGATCCAGAAGGCCTGCAACAGATCAACAATGACCTTCAGGCCAAATACCAAACCATCACAGAGAACGAGCTTCGGTACGAGGAAACGGATACCGAAGACGCAGACATTGTGATCGCCGCCTATGGCACAATTGGGCGCATCTGCAAGTCTGTCGTACGAATGGCGCGCGCTGAGGGGATCAAGGTCGGCTTGTTCCGCCCCATCACCCTGTGGCCTTTCCCGTACGAACCGCTGAAGGCATTGTCCGAACGTGTGGACACGGTGCTGTCTGTTGAGATGAGTGCCGGACAGATGTGGGAAGACGTTCGTTTAGCCGTCGCCGAACGGGCGAAGACGCCGTTCTATGGTGAGACGGGTGGTGTCGTTCCCACGCCACGATCGATCCTGAACGAGGTGAAGAAACATGTCCGTTAACCTAGAAAACATGGTTAAGGTCTTTGAACGTCCACAGAGCCTGACAAACGCAAAATCGACCTACTGCCCCGGCTGTCACCATGGCATCCTTACGCGCATCATCGGCAATGTACTGGATGAACTCGATATTGCCGACCGAACCGTGGGCATTGCGCCTGTCGGATGTTCCGTCTTTGCCTATCTGTGGTACAAGGTCGATTCGCAGCAGGTTCCTCATGGTCGCGCCTCTGCCGTCGCCACGGGAATTAAGCGAGCACGACCCGAACTCATCGTCTTCTCGTATCAGGGAGATGGCGACTTCGCCAGCATTGGCACAGCCGAGTCGATTCATGCAGCCAATCGCGGCGAGAATATCACCGTGATCTTCGTGAACAATCAAATCTACGGCATGACGGGCGGCGAGATGGCTCCCACGACGCTCGTGGGTCAGAAAACGACGACGTCGCCTGAAGGTCGTGATCCCAGCCAGGTTGGGTATCCCATTCGATTCTCAGAGATGATCGCTACGCTGGAAGCGCCAACGTATGTGACTCGGCAGGCACTGTTCGATACCAAGCACATTATGGACGCGACCAAGGCCATCAAGAAGGCTTTCCAGAACCAGGTCGATGGCAAGGGATATTCGCTGGTCGAGGTTTTGTCGACATGCCCCACCAACTGGCGCATGTCTCCAGTGCAATCTAATAAACACGTTGCCGAGACAGTCACCAAGGTCTTCCCTCTGGGCGACCTGATTGATAGGGGGTAGCATGGAACGCTCAATCATCATCGCAGGCTTCGGCGGTCAAGGCGTCATCCTCGCTGGCAAGATCCTGGCACAGGCAGCCATGGATCACGGTCTTGACGTAACCTGGCTTCCGTCCTATGGCCCAGAAATGCGCGGCGGGACTGCCAATTGCACGGTCGTATTGTCAGACGAACCCGTAGGCTCACCCATTATCGATGAGGCAACTGCACTCATCGCCATGAATCAACCATCCCTCGACAAGTTTGAACACTCGCTGGGTGGAGGAGGAATGATCGTTGTGAATCGCTCGCTCATCGATGGCCAGATCAGTCGAAGCGATCTCACAGCAAGCTACGTTGACATGAACGAGATCGCCCGTGACGCAGTGGGCAACCCTCGCGCCATCAACATGGTCGCTCTAGGAGCTTATGTCAAGGCATCAGGCGCTCTCCCGCTTCAGGTCGTCAAAGATGCGATGTCTCACGCGATGCACGAATCCGGGAAAGATGCCTTCATTGAGATGAACGAGAAGGCTCTCGAGGCTGGCTACAACGCGGCCTAAGATAACGATCGAATCTGCTCAGAAGAAGAAAAGCATGAGGCGAACTCCGGAGGAGACCAATCCTCCCGGAGTTCGTTTTCTTTGTCCATGCTGCTGTGGGCGGAACGCGCAGCTGCGTTGCCGTAAGATGAACACATGGTTTTCGCAAATGGCGAGCCTGATTCGTAGAAACCGATGCTGAGGTGATCATGCAAGGACACGAACATCCAAACGACAGTGCGCAAGCTCATCGATTCTTCCAATTTGGCCTAGCCCCTGATGGAAAATACCGTTTCGCTGATAGCGATCTGCCGTCACAAGTAAAGCTCATCGGCTCCGGAGAGATTGGAGGGAAAGCGCGTGGCCTTGCCTTTGTGATGAATCATCTCGAGAAGGGCGGCGAGTTAACTCAATATCAGTCTTATCTTCGATTCCCTGACTCCACGATCATCACAACGGACGTCTTCGATGATTTCATGGAAGAGAATCAGTTAGCAACCAAAATCGAATCTGGCTGTACAGGGGAGGTTTCGCTAGATACTCTCAGCGAGCAAATCATCGCTAGTCCGTTTCCATCACATTGGCGAGACGCCCTCATCCCCTTTTTGGAAAGCGAGACACGGCCGTTGGCTGTCCGTTCATCTTCGGTGATGGAGGATGATACGGATCACTCTTTTGCCGGCATCTATCTCTCCGATTTCCTTCCCAATCGTGGAACAATGGAACAACGGCTGGAGGAGCTGGTTCACGCCATCAAACGCGTCTATGCCTCCACATTCTGTACGAATGCCCGTGCCTATCGCAAGCGCCATCGCCTCGACTGGAAGAAGGAGAAGATGGCCATCCTCGTGCAGAACATGATCGGGAGCCAGTATAGCCATGGCCTGTTCTATCCTCTCGTCGGTGGAGTAGCGTTTTCGATCAACTACTATCCTTGGACGTCGCGACTCAAGCCTGAGGACGGCATCGTCCGATTGGTTGTCGGCACAGGGACGCGGGCCGTTGGTCGTGAGTATGCGCGTGTATTCTCTCCCAAGTTGCCTGGCCTACGACCTGAGGGCTCTGATCTTCGCACGATCATTCGAGTATCCCAGGAGACCGTCGATGTTCTCGATATGGAACTTGGTCGTTTGAGCCAACGCAAGCTAAATGCCTTGTCCAATCCCCTCTTAGCGAAGATTTGCTCCATTGTGGCCGAGGATGGGACATTGAGGGATCCCCTTTCCACAGCAGCGATGGTGAAGTCTGATCAGCGCTTTGTAGCTTCCTTTACGCGCTTGATCGAAGGGCAAACGCTTATGCCGTTCACGCCCTTGGTCAAGGAAACTCTTGCCTCGCTAGAGGAATTGCTTGAGTATCCCATCGACATCGAGTTCGCCGTTGATTTCTCCAGCGCAGAAGCCTCGCTTCATGGAGCTCCTCTATTCGTCGTGCTACAGGTACGCCCACTGGGTGTACGACCTGAGCATCGCGAGATACCCATACCAGAAATCTCCCCAGATCGGCTGATCATGGAATGCAGCAATGTCTTGGGGAATGGCCGGCTTGCGAATGTTCGGAACTTGGTCTTTGTCGATCCAGATACCTATCGCTGGGACCGCGCCTTTGACATCGCCCGGGCCATTGGCCGCATTAATCTGGCACTGGATGAAGAAGACGAGCCCTACATTCTCGTCGGCCCAGGCCGCTGGGCATCCAGCAATCCACAGCTTGGCGTCCCCGCTCAGTACAACGAAATCTCGGGGGCCGCTGTCATTGTTGAGATGTCCACAGCAGATTTCTCGCCCGAACTATCCTACGGCACTCATTTCTATGCGGACATGGTAGCCAGCGGTGTGCTGTACATGCCATTCCATGAGGAATTCGGCGACCATCTCGACCGTACCTTGCTGGAGAAGTCGACCATCGCATTCCAAGACGACTTTATCACGCACTATCGTGTACCCGAAGGAATGAATGTCTATGTGGATGGGCAAAACCAAAGGGGGATCATCGCGCTGGCTAAATCGCGCGAGCAATCCCCCTAGGATTGTTCTTTACTTCACTGATTGAGTCCGCGTGCGACTTACTCGAACAAATCGACTAAGTAGAGCAGTCCCTCAGGAACCGGACTGGGCTCACCGAGCGCTTCACCAAGCGAAACAGCTTCAATCTTCATTCCGTGCACTGCAGTCATGACATCGAAGGTCCCTGCCAGAGCGAATTCGATGGCCGCAGCTCCAAATCGCGTGGCAAGAATACGATCAAATGGCGCAGGGCTACCACCGCGCTGAAGATAAGCCAGATTCGTTACCCGCACGGGCATATGCATGCGTTCTGACAGCTCGTTGGCCAGGTACTGGCCGACGCCGCCAAGACGCATGTGTCCGAACGCATCCCGTTCCGCTTCAGTGACAACTTGACCTTCAAGACCCGCAGGCGTTGCGCCTTCAGCCACAATGACAATGCTGAACCGCTTCTTCAACAGTTCTCTCCGCTTAATCTGGCGGAAAATGGAGTCCACATCGAAATGCTGCTCAGGAAGAAGGATGACGTCCGCACCACCGGCCACGCCGCCCATAAGGCTGAGCCATCCGGCATCGCGACCCATCACTTCAAGGATCAGCACTCGATGGTGAGATGCCGCTGTCGTATGCAGCCGATCCAGAGCGTCGGTAATCGCTTCCAGGGCAGAGAAGAAACCAAGAGCATAGTCAGTTCCTGCAATGTCGTTGTCGATCGTCTGGGGAATGCCAATGGCTTTGACGCCATGTTCAGCCAATCGATGGGCCACACCCATCGTATCGTCGCCTCCGATCGCGACCAGACAGTCGATGGCATTCACTCTCATGGTTTCCATGACCTTCTCTGGTCCATTCGGCTCGTTGAATGGATTGGTACGCGAGCTTCCGAGAATCGTTCCACCAATATGTAGAATTCCCGACACATCAGCCATGGTCAGGGGCTGCATGAGGTTCTCCATCGGGCCTCGCCACCCTTCCAAGAAGCCAACTACATCGACGTGATTCTTCGCGCCAAATCGAACGATTGACCGAAGTGCCGCGTTAATACCCGGCGAATCTCCGCCTCCCGTGAGTACACCAACTCTCACAATGCACGCTCCCTATCGGAAGCCAGCGTCTTCCCGCCGCTCCCTGCTTGCTGAATTAGTTCTGTGGCAATGTCCCCAATACGCGCCTGAATCCTTCGCCCCACAACGCGCGGATCGAACTGTGACTTGTCGGGGGTCCAGTCAGACTGCGCAAATAGATTCAAGATATCATCCTCAACACCAGCGGGCGGAATCATGGCGTCAGTATGCTCGCAGTAAAACTCACAGGCTGCTCGTCCATAGACATATTGATACTGCGTATCCTTGTTGAGTTTGCAGATGCCGTTGGCAATCATGTCCCGTACCTGATCAGGCAATAGTCCAGACGAGCCGTGAAGAACCAGCGGCGTTTCCAGCCCGCTCTCCTTCAATTGAGTCCGAATTTGAGCCGCTAGATCCACTCTCAAATCCAGCGTCTTGCCCTTGGAAACGCCATGCTGGGTCCCAGCGGAGATTGCAAGCAGGTCGGCATTTGTTCGCTGAATGAATTCGACTGCCTCTGCAGGATCCGTGTACAAGGAGTCGTCAGACGAGATCTCGTCTTCCACTCCCTTGATCTTGCCTAATTCAGCTTCAATGAGGATGCCTGATCCAGCAGCGCGATCTGCAACTTCGCGGCAGATGCGAACATTTTCGTCAAACGACTCTTTGGATGCATCGATCATGATCGATGACACAAGGCGATGGTCAATCGCTTCGTCAATGAGGTCACGCTCATTCACTGTGAAGTGGTCTAGATTGATAAAGACGCAAATGGGATAGGTTTTCGCGATCTCCTGGATCATCATAGAAAGAGCGCGCAATCCAGCTAGCTTGTTTCCGCCACCAATAAATTTGGCGGCGCCAGGGCTAATTTGCACGAGAAGATCTGATCGTGCCTCGGCATAGGCCTCCGCCAATCCGAGGAATATGTTGGGCTCGGCCACGTTGTTTGCCATGAACGCATAGCCGCCGCCCTGGGCAAGCCGATACGCTTCTAATAGTCTTTCACCGCCACAAAAAGGCATTACGCCCTCCTTACCGACCTCTTCACAGAGATCTGTCAAATCCAACCCTTCAGCCCCGCTACATCACTGTTTCTTCTCACTTATATCGCGTGAACGCATCGCTCTCAAGCTTGGGAAGCGGGTCATGAGGCCCTGAGCAATGAAAATCGAGCGTCGAAGACTCTCAGATTCCATTAGCAGGTTTCTTCTGGCATCGAGATCGGGTTGAGATTGATAGAGAGCGACGCGGTGCTACGCAATCACTGTTGTGGGTGACTCCGAGCAGCCGCAACGTCCACTAGTAGAACTAGTAGAAACAGATAGACGCATCATCGTTGAGCAGCGGGTTTGGCGAGAGTCTTACCTAGGACAAGAACCCGCCCGCAGCTATAGAGGCTACTCATCCGCATCGCGAGCAGCTTCTACACTAAGCGTCTCCTCTGTAAGCGGCTCCTC
>CAZKDW010000001.1:13114-40823 GCA_964551625.1 uncultured Thermotogae bacterium
CATCCGCATCGCGAGCAGCTTCTACACTAAGCGTCTCCTCTGTAAGCGGCTCCTCACGGGGTGCTTCCAGCTCGCGAAACCTGCCGATGGCTCGATAACGTTCGAATCTTGTGGACAGCAGTTTCTCGATATCTAGAGATTCCAGATCCTCCAAGAAGCCAATCAAACTGCCGCTCAAAGCTTGGATAGTCTGATCGAAATCCTTATGTGCCCCCCCAAGGGGTTCAGCAATCACGGCATCGATCAATCCCAACTCAGACAGATGTTCGGCCGTAAGATTCAACGCTGCTGCTGCTTCGGCGCTCTTACCCTTCTCTTTCCACAAGATAGCGGCAGCCCCTTCAGGTGTAATCACAGAATAAACCGCGTTCTCTAGCATCAGCACGCGGTCCGCCAAGGCGATAGCCAAGGCTCCACCTGATCCACCTTCACCGATAACAACGGACAGAATGGGCGTTTTTAATTGGCACATCGTAAGCAGGCTCTCGGCAATTGCGCCACCAATGTTCGCTTCTTCAGACTCCACGCCAGGATAGGCGCCCGGTGTGTCAACGAATGTAATCACGGGAAACCCGAAGCGTTCGGCCATCTTCATCGCGCGAACAGCTTTCCGGTACCCTTGTGGGCGTGTCATGCCAAAGAACCGTTCCTGATTCTCTTCTGTCGATCGTCCCTTTTGCTGAGCTACAAGCATGACAGTTCGGCCTTTGAACTGTGCCAATCCAGTAAGCAACGCTCGATCATCACCGATCATTCGATCCCCATGCAGTTCATAGAATCCTTCAAACATGGACTCGATATAGTCCAATGAATAAGGCCTCTTCGGATTGCGTGCAATTTTCACGCGCTCCCAATCCGAGAGATTGGAGTAGAGCTCCATCCGCAATGAGGTTAGTTTGGTTTCAAGCTTAGCGATTTCTCCAGACAGGTCGATGCCATCGATCGAATCAAGCTGCCTCAATTCTTCAATCTTCGTCTCTAGCAGATCTAAGGTTCGCTCGTCGCTCATGCTACCTCCACAAAGAACCCGAGCAGCGAGGCTAGCTCCTCTCGCATCTGTGCCCGTTGCACAACGCGGTCGATGGCTCCATGTTCAAAGGCAAACTGGTCCGTTTGATAGTTGGCTGGTAACTCCTGGGCAATTGTGTACTGAATCACGCGACGTCCTGCGAATCCAATCATCGCTCCACGTTCAGCAATGATGACATCGCCCAAACTGGCAATCGATGCCTGCACGCCGCCAGAAGTAGGGTAGGTCATGATTGAGATGAACGGCAAGCCTGCTTCTGCCAGCTTCGCTCGAACTGCCGTTGTCTTCGCCATCTGCATCAGCGAGAAGAGTCCTTCCTGCAATCGCGCGCCGCCAGAAGAGGATACGAGAATAAACGGACTTCGATCATGGATCGCCGTTTCCATGCCATGGCAAATCTGCTCGCCCATAACTGACCCCATACTCCCACCAATGAATCGGAAGTCCATGACACCGAGGATCACGGGAATAGCGTGGACAGTTGCGCGGCCTACAACAATCGCATCAGGCAAGCCAGTCACGCCTTGCGCCTGCTCTACCCGGTCCTTATACAGCTTTAGATCTGCGAATTCTAGCGGGTCAGAGGCCTCGATACTCTTCGAAATATTGTCAAAGCTGTCTTCATCCACCAACATCTCAATGCGCTCTTCCACAGTGAGGAAGAAGTACTCCCCACAACTGGGACAGACATTGTTGTTTTCCCGCACGCGGCGCTTAAAGATCAACTCGCCGCAAGCCTTGCACTTCATCCACAAGCTATCATCTGGTACCGTGTCTACATTGACACGGAGATACTTTTTGTCTTTGAAGATTGACATCAATTCACCGCCTCTACTGACGCTTCCTGAAAGGAGTCATCCAGGAGCGTTTCTCTTTATCCCCAGAGATCTGAGTCGTCTTGAGGGAATCGGGAAGCACCGAGCCACTTGATACGACCATGGACAAGGCATCTTCCACTGGCATGTCAACATAGGTCAACAGTCGTTTAGGAATAATCAGCATATATCCTGACAGCGGATTTGGAGCCGTCGGTGTATAAACGAGCACGCAGTCCTCATCGGTTGCGTCTTGAAGCTTGCCCAGGTCTTCGTTGGTCACCAAACCCAACACGTTGATACCCTCTTTCGGATACTCAAACATCACGACCTGCTGAAAGGAGGATGTGGACGATCGGTTCAACAGTGCACTCGTAAATTGCTTCAGGGTTATGTACATCTTTCGCACGCCGGGGAACCAAAAGAAGATTCGTTCGAAGTAGTAATGAACACCGCGCCCGAGAACGCTGCGTACGATGAACCCAATCAGAAGGATCAACAAGAGCGTCATAATGATCCCGAGACCAGGAATCCAGCTGCCCAGAGCCCTCTCAATGGTGGAACCGAATGGCGTATTCTTGCCCACAAAACTGTCGATCATTCGATACAGCAGCAGCAGGATGTAGACCGTTGCTCCCACAGGCAGGATAGCCAGCAAGCCGCTGACAAAGATGGTTCTCAGCCAAAGCAAGAATTTCTTCATACCCGCCTCCTCTTAGTGAGCCTCGAATGGATCGGATTCAAGAAGTATAGTGGATTCGGCGTATCATAGAGGATCATGTCCGTTGCCGCACGTTCGCATCGATGGAAGTCCCGTTCTTTTATAGGTTTCGTCTGTGTTCTGGCGCTTCTCTACGTGGGCCTCACGGGGCTCCGCTATTTCTTCCCTCTGGAATACCGCGACGCGATTCTCGAGTGGAGCGATACCTACGATCTCGATCCAGCGTGGGTTGCGTCCATCATTCGTTTCGAGAGCCGATTCCAGCCGAATGCTATGTCTCGGGCTGGCGCCGTCGGGTTGATGCAGATCATGCCGGAGACCGGCGCCTGGATCGCCAAGCAATTGGATCTCGGCACGTACTCGCAAGATCAATTGACAGATCCGGCGATCAACATACAGCTAGGAACGTGGTATCTCCGCTACCTTCTCCATCGATTCTCCGCGCCTGACTCTGCCTTGATGGCATACAATGCGGGTCCCTCGCGCGCCGAGGCATGGCTTGCCAGTGAAGCGGATCCATTCCCGGAAACCGTCGCGTATGTCAAGCGGGTAGGCAAGTGGCTTTCCGTCTATCGACTCCTCTTTCGCGTCCCTTGGCTTTATCGGATACCGCCTCGGATCTCCATCTGAGAAACCCTTTCAGAAGGGGACTATCTGTACGATTCAAAACCTAGACTTCTTCGTATAAACCCTTGATCGCCTTCTTGTCGATTTTCCCGGTCTCGGACCGTGGGACACTGTCCACGATCACGATCTTCCGAGGCTTCTTGAACGACGCAAGACGTGAGCCCACGTATTCGAGAATCTCATCTTCGGTGATTGTCTCACCCGGTTTGGGGACGATAATCGCCTTGGGGGTCTGTCCCCATTGTGGATGGCTTCCTCTCACGACGACTACGTCACTCACTTTCTCATAGCTGAAGATCACACGCTCGATTTCAGAGGGATAGATGTTTTCTCCACCACTGACGATCATGTCGTCGGTGCGACCGAGAACGTAAAAGTATCCGTCTTCGTCAGCCTTGCCAAGATCTCCGGTAAAAATCCAATCCCCACGGAACTTCTTCGCTTCATCCTCAGGACGATTCCAATAGCCAGCTGCCCCGGTGGGCTCGCGTCGGATGATAATCTCACCACACTCACCCGCAACGACTTCTGCTCCGTGCTCATCGACAATCCTCACCTCAACGAATGCTGGCGGTTTGCCCATACACTCACTCGCCTTGCTGAGAGTTGGATCCTCAGGTGATGACGCTGGCCAGTTGAATCCAGTTGCTCCGGTCTCAGTCAATCCATAGCCACTCACGTAGGTAATCCCTTGATCAATGAACGCTTGCTTGAGCTCGGCTGGTTGCGGTTCACCACCACCGTTAACTGCTCTAAGGGATCCAACATACCCCTCCCAACCAACCGTTTGCACCATCATCTTGAGCTGTGTGGCAATCCCGAAGTGGTAGGTCACACCATATCGCTCGATGAGCTCAAGCGCTTCCTGCGCTGACCACCGCGGCTCCAGAACGATTGAGCCGTTAATCATGAGCATGTAGAGCTGGAAACACGTCAACCCACCAGCATGGAACATCGGCGGCGCGCCAAGATAAACATCGTCTCGCGTCAGCGAAGCTGAGATGCCATTCGACAAGCAAGCAAAGAAGGTACTTCTGTGCGTTAGCTTGACGCCTTTGGGACGCCCGGTTGTTCCCGCGGTGAACAGGATCATGCTCGTCTCGTCAGGCGCTGTGATACAGCCCGGCTCTTCTTCGGGAAGCCCACTCAGCAGATCCTCGTAGGCTTTTGAGCCATCCAATTGCTGCACTCCAACTTCTACCAGCGTGCGCAATCCACTATTCAGCGAGACGATCTCCTGAACCTTCTGTGCATACTCGGAGTCGAAAACTAGAATTGTCGAGCCCATATCGTCGATCAGAAACAAGATCTCCTCAACTGAGAAGCGGAAGTTCGCCGGAGTAAATACTGCCCCGATCTTGAGGCATGCATATAGAACCTCTAGCGTCTCTGAGCGATTTGGCATCAGCACGAAAACACGGTCACCCTTCTCAACGCCCTGAGACATCAGTGCATGGGCAAGGCGATTAACGCGGCGGTTGAGATCTTGATACGAGACTCGTTCATTGCCAACTCGACTGGTATCGATCACTGCAGTCCGATCGGGGAATCCTGACTGCGAGGCGTTTCGCGCCAGGATATTCCCGAGGTTATACACCGTATCCTGCGAGGGATAGACCGTGCCACCCATTGCTGTACCCATTCTCACGTCTCCTTTCTAGCAAGCGAATCCGGATTATGCAATCGTTTCGTCCAGTGTCTTCTCTAGCAGCCAAGCAACGTTTTCTGCAAAACGTACCACCGTCTCAATGCCCTCTGTGTCCTTTGCAGCATCTCCGACTGAACGGGCAACTCCGATATTCCAATAGGTTGAACCGGGAACAATAAACTCATTAATGTTGAACCAGAGAAGAAGCTGTGCGAAGGCAAAATTCTGTCCCGCACGCCGGGCAACAGCAATCGGGCCACCTATTTTGCGTGCAAACGGACGGGGAAGGCTGTGTGGGTGCCCGGCCATGCCTGGGAATCCTGCACGGACAAGCAACGACCACACATCCGGATGAACAGCGCTGTAGTGGACAGGTGAGCCAACGAGGATCGCATCTGCTACCAGCATCTTCTCGTAGATTTCGTGAAAGTCATCTCCCGCGACCTGGCATACCCTTGGGGTAGCGTTCCAGCAGGCATAGCACGCTTGGCAACTCTGAATCGTCTTATCGTGAAGTACCACCGATTCTGTGCGAATTCCCTTATCTCGCAACGTACCCATCGCTACGTCGAGATACGCAGCGGAATTGCTGTCAAGCCGTGGACTTCCACAGATAGCCAGCGCCTGCCGACTCATTGTTCACTCCCTTCAATACCTGCTCAAAGCCCCAGATAGGCTCGCTTCACGTGCTCGTTGCCAAGCAGCTCGTCAGACGGTCCCTCAAGCACAACCTCACCTGTTTCAATCACATACCCGCGATCGACGGCATGCAGGCTTTGCCGGACATTTTGCTCAGCCATCATGACTGACATCCGCTCACTGATGCTTCGCAATGTGTGGAATAGCTCCGTCACCAACGAAGGCTGAAGCCCAAGCGACGGCTCATCAAGAATAAGGAGCTTGGGCATGGACATTAGCGCACGGGCAATCGCCAGCATTCGCTGCTCCCCACCGCTCAACGTCCCTGCGAGTTGCCGTGCACGGTCGTTCAGAATCGGGAACATCTCATACGCGGCATCAAGGGATTTCGCCATGTGCTTGTGTGCTGCCGGGATGTAGGCCGCGCCGGATTCTAGATTTGCACGAACCGACATGAACGGGAACAACTCGCGTTCTTGTGGCACCACAGCAATTCCAGCACGAATGATCTGATGCGTTGACAGGCGAACCAGCGACGAGCCTTCGAAGCTAATTTCCCCACTCTTGGGTCGGACCAGCCCAACAATGGCATTAACCAATGTGGTCTTCCCCGCACCGTTTGGGCCGAATACGCCGACAGATTCATTTCCGATTTCCAACGACAGGTCTCGAAGGACGTGCGCCTTGCCGTAGTACTGATTAACCTTGGAAATGCTGAGCATTACTCCTCCTCTCCAAGATAGGCCGTGATCACTTGGGGGTCTGCAGACACGTCCGCATAGGGCCCCTCAGCGATAATCATCCCTCCATTTAAAACGATGACTCTGTCTGTCAGCTCGCGGATGACGCTCATCACGTGCTCGACAACGCAAATAGCCACCCCTTGACCGCGAATCGCCTTAACAGATGAGACCATGTCCTTCGTCTCATCGCTATTCAAACCGGCCATCACTTCATCAAGGAAAAGTACGCTGGGACGAGAAGCTAAGGCACGCCCAATCTCAAGTTTTTTGATCTCAAGAACTGTGAGATTTGAAACATCTCGATCCATCTCACTCAGCTCAAGCAGTTCACCGATCTCATTAGCAATCCTACGCGCCTCACGCAAGCCAACTCGCTGTCCGAAGAGAGCGCCAACCATGATATTCTCCTGTGCGGTGAGATCCTCTAGAGGCTGAACTAGCTGAAACGTTCGCCCAATCCCCAAGCGACATCGAACATAGGCAGGAGCCATAGTGATCTCCTTGCCGCTGAGGTAAATTCGACCCTCATTGGGCATGTATAGACCGGAAATGACATGGATGAGCGTCGTCTTGCCAGCGCCGTTCGGGCCGATAATCCCGAGGATTTCGTCCTCCCCCAAACTGAAGGTCACATCACTCAACGCCACCAGACCGCCGAAACGCCGCGTAAGAGATTCAGTCGTCAAGACAGCCATCACTCACACCCCCCATCATTACTCGCACTCAAGCGACACAGCAGCCATTGCGCTCCGATTTGTTCATTTTCTACCGCATATCTATTGGCTACGCCGACCATCAGCTACCACGTCCCGATTGAAATTGGCGAACTCTCGCCCTCAATGCGCCCACGAATCCTTGCGGAAGGAACAGTGTCACCAAAACAATGATCCCGCCATAGACCAATAGATGTCCGTAGGGAATCTGCAGCTTTAAGTATTCGCCAAGAACGCCGAGAACGAGTGCTCCAACAACGGGTCCCCACGTGCTGTGAACGCCGCCAAGCAAAGCCATCGCCAGAGGAAGAAGCAGGAAGTTAGCATTGAAACTTCCCTCAGGAGATACAAATCCATAAACATGGGCGTAGGCTCCACCGGCTATTCCCTGAAGAACAGAGGTAACCGCGAACACGAACACGAGATACCAGAAGACATGAATGCCACTCGATTTGGCCACACGTTCGTCGTTACGGATCGAGGTCAAGGCAAGACGAATTCTAGTATGCTGGAACACTTCCGACATCCCAATCGCAAGAATAGCAACACCCAATGCGAGCCAATAGACCTGCGTGGTATTCCCGTTGAAAACGCACGTCGGGAGCATCATCCCTTCTGGCCCGCCAGTTAAGCTAGGAATGTTGCGCACAACTACAGTAAAAATGCTAGCAAGCGCAAGCGTGGTAATTGCGAAGTACATGCCTCGCAATCTTAGAACCGCCAGACCAACCAATAGAGCGACAACTCCCGCAAAGACACCTCCAAGCAGGATGCTAGTGATAGGATTGACACCCACATTGAGGAAGAGTAGCACGGCCGCATAGCTTCCCAATCCAAAAAAACCGGCTGTGCCGAAGCTGAGTTGTCCTGATCGAAGCAACATGTCCCAGCTCAGCGCTAGCGTCATGTAGATCAGCGTCGTGACAGCCACTTGCTGTGTATAAGCCCCCGAAACAAGCGGAAATACCGCGGCCAACGCCGCCCCTAAAGCATAGCCAATATATCTTGAGTTCCTCATACCACGCGCCTCCGGTACGATCTCGTCATGATCACTGCGACCAGTACAGCAAAGAACACGACGTCAGCCCAGCCGCCGTACCCCCGGAAGGACAGCACAAAGGCTTCTGCAATGCCTAGCGCGAAGCCTCCCCAGACAACGCCTGGCAGGTTGCCAATGCCTGCCATCGCGATCAAACAAAATGACTTCATTGTGAAGGGAGAGCCGACCGCCGGAAACACCGAATGTCGTGTGAGGAACAGGGCGCCAATCGCCCCTACCAACGCGATCGATATACTAAAAATTAACATGTACGTTCGATTCACGTCAATACCAACTAGCTTCGCTCCGCGCGGATTCTGGCCAACTGCAAGCGCTGCTTTGCCTAGCCGCGTACGGCGCAAGAATAGAAGCAATCCAGCAAGCAGGACGAGCGCAGCGCCGGTATAGACAAACGCGTATGTGCCGAATCTCAATGAGCCGAGGCTTATGGACGAATACACGTAGCTCAGATGCGGTTTGAGAGGACGCGAGGTCCACATCAGGTTGGCAAACTGCGCCGCCATCATGGCCAGTCCGAATGTCAGCAGTAGTTGATTCAGTTCCGGTGCCTTTAGAGCACGGCGGATTGTCAACAAGTAGGTAGCCGCTCCGATCAGCGCAAACACTGCCAGCGCTGGAATAATCGCCACGAGTGGATCCAATCCCGTGTAAACGCCTAGCCAATAGGCAAAATAAGCTCCCAACATCATGAACTCACCATGAGCCAGGTTAATAATCCCCACAATCCCAAGAATCAGCGCCATTGGCAATGCAATAAGCGAGTACACGCCTCCACGCTGAATGCCCTCAATCAGCGCATATGGCTTCCAAACTGCCAACAGCACCAACACAATCATCGACACGAGGGCTGTCACATACCGTCTTTGTTGCAGCTTGCGAAGCAATGTCATGTCACCCCAATCCCTTGTTGCCGGACCGGCTCGGCAACGCCGAGCCGGTCCATGCATATCTAGCCCATATCGGGCGTTCTTCTATCGGCCAGTGTACGGGAAGTGCGGCAATGCTGTGGCGAACTCGAACGGCCACAGAATTTGCTGCGAACCATCCTGCCACTGGAGGATCTTCTGCCCCTGGAATCCCTGGTGCTCGATCAGGTTCGAAGGAGTGAACGTCAGAGTTTCGCCAAGCGGCGAATCATACGACGTCTCTTCCAAGGCGGCAATTAGTGCCTCTTTCTCCAACGTGCCAGCGCGGGTGATAGCTTCTGCGACAACATACACGTTCGTATAGCCAAGCGGTGCAAAATACGTCGCCGGCTCTTCTTCGTGCATCTCGATGTATGCATTCCAGAAATGGTCGCTGACCGGGCTGATATTCCTCATCGACGGCGCCCACATGCCATAGGCGACAACGCCTTCCGCTAGCGGGGATTCGCCGAAGTCAGCTGGCCAGCCAGGAGGGGACCCAACAAACAATGAAGGAGCAAAGCCAATCTCGCGCGCCTGCTCCATAATCGGAAGTGCGTCTGCGCCATATCCAACCCAGATGAAGATATCTGGATCGATTTCCTGTGCGTGACGCAGGACGGAGCGATAGTCGCCACCACCAAACACAGCACTCTTGAACGACTCACCGACGTTGTCCCAGGCGTCATGGGCAACTAGACTACCAGCGTATGATCCGCTCCCAAACGCGCCCTCTTCATAGGCCCAGAAAGCAGTTTTAATGTCGATCAGCGGATACTGTGCTGAAATGTCAGCCCAGCCCTGCACGTAACTGCCACCCTGAAGATAATCCCAGGGATGAAGGTGGAAGTACCAATCTTCACCTTCCATCGCTTCCTCAACGAGCGACGAGGCCGCGCCGGCCCAGACCGTAACCTTTTCATACTTCTTCAGCGTCGGGATTTCTCCAAGATGGACGCCGCTGCTCATTCCACCAATAAAGATGTCGACTTCATCGACTGTTGCCAGTCTGTCGATCGCCGCCGCACCCTTGGCTGCATCGAATTCACTATCGATGACAATCAGTTCCAGCTGGCGTCCGAGGATACCGCCAGCCGCGTTAATCTCGGCGACTGCCAGTTCCATCGCTTTCGTACTCTGGGCACCTGTGATATCGCCGAGCGGATTGACCGCACCAAGCTTGATGGGGCCTTCCTGCGCAACCGCAATGAAGACCAAGCCGACAATCATGACGGCTGCAAGAATTCCTACCTTAAGAAATGATACTTTGCCTTTGGTACTCACTCTAACCTCCCTGATATTGTTCATTCAGTATTCGCCGAATTCGCCCGTTCGTTGCTAGGTATCACCTCCTGATAGGATTTGCAAAGTTTCACGACGGCATCTCGTCTGGCATCTTCGAATGCTTCAACAAGAATCCAACAACTACCGTCAGAAATTCTCCTGCTCGTTCAAGAAATGCTCCATGTCCTGCATTCGGCAACGTGATGAATTCGCACTGCGGAATTGCATCGTACATTTCCTCCATCAACCGCACCGGAGTGATCATGTCATCGTCAGCACCGATCAGCAGCGTCGGCATGCTAAGACCATTCAGATCCTCGTCAGACACTCGAAACCCCATGGTGCTCCGGCACAATCGGCCAAACCCATCGAACCATTCCTTGGTCAACAGCGACTTGAACATCGCTTGTCGCTCGTGCAGCATGTCAAGGTTCTTAGCGTAGAACTCCCTCGAATAGATGAACGGAACAGCCAACTGAAAGAAACGTTCGCCATCATTTAGATTAGCGGCCACTTCCCAGGCACGTCCGATCTCGGCCAGATGATTCGAGATGTAGTGATTTGCGTTGGCGAGAGTCAGCGTTCGCACGCGATCCGGATGGGCGACAGCTACTCGCTGTGCCACTTGGCCGCCGTACGATAGTCCAACCAAATGCGCGTTCGGCAGTTCGAGCGTGTCAAGCAATCCGATAACGTCCTGCACGTGAACGTCAAGGCGATATTCTCCGTTCGCCTTCTGCGAACGTCCTTGGTCTCGAAGATCAATAAGAATGAGTCTGACATGACGCGACAGCACTGGAATATGCTGCGCCCAGCTGGCCGTGTTCATCATGATTCCGCTCAATAGGACGACTGGGTCGCCTTTTCCGTGCTCCTCATAATAAATCTCAAGATCGTCGTTCGATCTAAATGTCGCCATATTCGCCCACCTTCTGTTGCGTATCTTGCTGTCTTGTGGTCTTCAGTCGTCCGTCCGCCAGCTGCTCGCGCACCAAGTCCGCAAACGTACTGTCAGCAAAGCATTCGGAAAATCGGTCGGACTCCACACTCAGACCGGCTGCAAAGGGCAGGTGCTGCGATGCGTAGATCGCCTGTTTGGCGGCAGTGAACGCATGTGCGGAGATGGCCTTCGTTCGCTCGGCTAACGCTGAGGCTCGATTCTCGACGTCTGCGGAGGCAACCATCTCATGGATCAGCCCAGCGTTCAGTGCTTCGCGCGCTTTGTACAATCTTCCAGTGAGGATCATCTCGGTGGCTCTGCCGATGCCGATCACGCGTGGCAAACGCTGTGTTCCACCACCCCCGGGGATAATGCCAAGCTTCACCTCGGGTAGGCCGATCCGCGACGCATCACTCGCCACTCGCAGATCGCAGGCCAAGGCGAACTCCAGTCCACCACCGAAACACAATCCATCAATTGCTGCAATCAGCAACAATGGACTTGCCTCCATGAGGTTGAATAACCCTTGAATACGAACCGAGAAGTCACGCGCCTCAGCAGGAGACAGTTGAACCATCTCAACTCCGTCCGCTCCGCCGATGAAATGCGTCTCGCCAGCACCCTGATAGACGATCGCGCGAGCACCAGACGCTTCAGCAACCTCAAGATGCCCCTGCAACTGCACGAGAGTCTCGGAGTCCAACGAATTTCGGTCTCCTGGACGATTGATGGTCACCCAATGGACATCATCCGCTTCGCGAATCACTAGGTTCGAGAATCCCATGCTTACTCGATGTCCTTCGCCCCGGTGTCTCTCGTCCACTAGATCACCAAGCCTCCATTCGGACTGAGCACCTGTCCGGTGAAGAAGTCAGCTCCTGGACTGGCCAGAAACCAGATGAGTTCGGCGATCTCTTGCGGCAATGCAAATCGCTTCAGCGGAGTCCGTCGCACAATTTGCTCCTTGAACCGGTCATCCATTGCATCAAGCAGTGGCGTTTGTACATATCCCGGGGCAACCGCGTTGACTCGCAAGTTGTACCGTGCCACTTCCCGGGCAAGCGTCTTGGTCAGCTGGACCACGCCCGCCTTGCTTGCACTGTAGTGAAGTGCTCCAGGAGTCGGCATAAGCGCCGAGACTGAGCTAAGGTTGACGATCCGGCCGCATTTATATCCCTTCATCCAACGCACCGCTTCACGACAGCAGTAGAACGTACCGCTCAGAGTGACGCTGATCATTCGATCCCATTGGTCGTCAGTCATGTCTTCTATGAACGTTGCCGCATCGAGAATACCCACACTGTTCACTAGGAGATCAAGCCGCTCGCAGCGATCCTGGAGGATGCCGAACAGCGCAGCGACCTGCATGCTGTCCGAGACGTCAGTTCGATACGCCTCCGCCTTGCCTCCGTCGCGCACAATCTCCGCAGCAACTTGTTTCGTGCACTCAAGATCTACATCGGCAATGAAGACGCGCACGCCGTCGCTAGCCAGTCTCATGGCCACCGCACGCCCGATTCCTGATGCGCCACCAGTCACTAGGGCGGTTTCGCAGATGTAGGTCTTCGTCACTTCCTTCATTTCCGACATCACGCCTCCAGGAACCTGTTGTACGCTTTCTTCGACTGCGCTGTTGGGAAGATGACGAACGGTTCCTTCCCCATCTGCTCAATCGTTCCTTCGGCCACGTCCTCGGCAGAGTCCATGTGCCCGCGTAGCCGATCAGCGACTTGGCTCATCGCCTCAGCGCCAACTCCGACTCCGAAGAACCCGGTATCCGTCAAATGTGGGCACACGACCTGGACGGAAATGTCTGAGTCCTCAAGTTCTCGTCGAAGCCCTCGACTCATTCCTACCACCGCATGTTTGGCTGCCAGATAGGCCGAAACGTTCGGTGCGTGAGCAATCAATCCACCAGTGGAAGCAATGTTGACGATCATCCCATGCCCAGCATCCCTCATCGCGGGAAGCACCTGCTGAGTCATCCGGAAGACTGCGATGACGTTCACATCGAATAATGAGCGCAGATCGGACTCCTCTATTTCGTTGAACGGCGCATAAAGTCCGAATCCCGCGTTGTTGATCAGAACATCGATCCGCCCCCACTCATTAAGGACATGCTCGACGAGTTGTCGACGTTCGTCGTCGTTACTCACGTCACACGGGATCGTCAAGGTCTCACCCGCACATGAACCAGCAACCTTGGCCAACTGCTCGGCGCGACGCGCGGCGAGAACCACGCGAGCCCCTCGTTTCGAACAGGCGACAGCCAGTGCGGCACCAATCCCGGAACTGGCTCCGGTGATGATCACGGTTTTCTCCGTCAATCGATTCGTCATCCGCACCTTCCGCCTCGGTTCATGCTCCTAGAATCCACCGTATGCCTCACGCTCCCATTCCATCTCGGCGTTGGAGTAGAGCTCGTACGTCCCTGCTCCGAATACGCTGTTCAACGCCTGAGCTGTCGGCTCATCCGATGCCTCAGCGAACGCAGCGATAAGCTGCATCGTTTCAGCCGGATGATGAATCGGAAAGCCATGGTCGTAGCCATGGTCTGCATGAAGCATGACCGCGGTCACCGTCGCGCCCGCGCGTCGCAAGTCGTACTTGGTGTTCTTCGTGATGGAGTCATCGATGACCAGATCGCCCCGCCATGAGGTTCGATCCGTCTGTGCCTTGACCAGAAGAACCCGCTTCCCTTCGAAGGCTGCCGTTCGATCTGCCCCTGGGATCGAGACTGAGGTCCCGTCACGATTCGTGTGTTGAAGGATGCTGGAAGTCGCATTGAAGCGATGGCTCGCATACAACGATTCAGGCATGTAGACGGTGGACAACACATCCTCGATTGCGTTCAAGTACCCCGAATTGTCCAAGTATGTTGGTTCTTTGGCGATCCCTAGCAGCGGATCGAATTTGAGCACATCGTTAAAGACAACCATGTTCCAAATGACGGACGCATTCTTGGCGGTGCGATTCTCTCCACCCCATGATCTCTGATGAAAGGCGACTGCAGATTGCGAGTCAGCCCAGTCTCCAGTGCTGTACGACAACCCAGTCTCTGGATCGTCGCCGACCGTGTTACCGGCGAATAGCACACGAACACCGCGCGTTCCAATACCGGCAAGAGAAACGATGCCTGAATACTTTGAGGGATCGAGGTCAACCATCAATTGAGCCACACCGAATCCCATCGAGTGGCCGACAAGAGTGATGTTCCCGGCCTGTAGAAGCGGATCAGTTTGAACGATATCGGCGAAGTCTCGGGCAAAATCATCAAGGGATTCAATCGGATGCACATAGGTGGAGCCACCACTGCCACGGTAGTCAAAGGCGTAGAACGTGTATGCTTCTCGAATCTCCTTGGTCGCTTCTACGAGCGCAAGAAGAGGTTCGAAGCTACGCCCGGAGCAGTTGTTGCCAGCAAGAAGCACCACAGGCGAGGGCCCGCAACCGGCCATCCTCACATGAATCGTCTCGCCACTACTCACCTGAAACAGCTGGGCCTCCTTCGATTCCTGTACATCCTGTCGCCCGCATGACGCAAGAAGAACCGCGCACAGCAGTCCGGCCGCTAGGACTCTACCATACTGCCTTTGCGAGGGCACTCTCGGCATGTTGTTCATCCATTCAACGATCCTTCGCTTCACCTACGTGATCAGACCGCCGTCGACGCTCAGCACAGCACCATGAACGAATGCCGCTTCGTCGGACGCGAAGAAGAGGTAGATGTTGGCGACATCGCGCGCACTACCTAGGCGTCCAAGTGGCGTTTTGCTACGCATCAAATCGAGCACCTTCTCTGGCACGCCTTCAGTCATTTCTGTTTGAATGAATCCCGGGGCAACTGCATTCACGTTGATCCCCTTCTTTCCCAATTCACGTGCCCAGACCTTGGTCATACCAATGACGCCCGCTTTGGTAGCAGCGTAATTCGTCTGTCCAAAATTGCCATATAGCCCGACAACTGACGACACATTGATGATTCGACCGCTGCCCTGCTCAATCATGTGCGGGACCACTGCTTGGGTTGTGTTGAATGTCCCCTTCAAGTTGACATCTACGACCAGATCGAAGTCAGCTTCTGTCAGCTTGACAAGTTGGCCATCGCGAACGATGCCTGCGTTGTTCACCAAGATGTCAATTCGTCCGAATTCCTTCACTGCCGAGCTAGCCATCGCTTGACACGTTTCTCGATCAGTGACATCCGTTCGAATGAACAGCGCCTTGCCGCCACCGGCCACAATCTCCGCAGCGACTGTCTCAGCATGGCTATCCACGTCAGCCACGACAATCTTGGCACCCTCGCTGGCGAACAACAGTGCCGCTTCTCGACCAATTCCCCGGCCTGCTCCAGTAATAACGGCAACTTTCCCCTCTAAACGCATACGCAACTCCTCCCTTCTAAACCCATCGGAACAGCGCCGTTGATAGAACGAAGCCCGCTCCCGATGTACAGAACGCCACCAGATCTCCTGAAACGATTCGGCCTTGCTCAAGCGCGTCATATAGCGCCATGAACACCGACGCAGAACCGGCGTACCCGAACCGATCGGCTACCCAGTGTGTTTTCTCCATCGACAAACCCAGCTTTTCCAGCGTTGCTGTTACAGTTCCTAGTTCAACCTGATTCATCAGAACCAGCTTTAGTTCGTCGGGTGTATGGCCAACCGCCGCCATCGTCTTGCGCAGCAGGTCAGGCCAGCGCGCAATATTGAAGTCAGCCGGGACGCGATGTGCGTTTTCGTGAAATCGAAGATACTGTTGCCCCGTCTCGATCATGTCTGCAGTTGGCGGCCGGCCGGTCCCAAGATAGATACCGTACGTGTCCCAATAGCTCCCTTCAGTCAGCATCTTGGAGGAGAGGTAGCCATCCTCCTCCGACGGAGAAAGAACAACGGCTCCGGCACCGTCACTGAACAGCATTGAGAGAACCTTGGACGCGGATTCGCTGTAGGGTCTCCAGTCAAGCCATTTCGTCATTCCGTATGCCCCAATAACCATGACGTGATTAATCGCCGGATCGAGTGCGATATAGTGAGATCCGATTGCCAATGCTATTGTCTCATCAGTACATGCAGCGTTAATGTCAAACACTCCTGCATTCGTTGCGCCCAACTTGTGCTGGATTACCGCTGATGTCGGTGGACTGATGAAGTCCGGGGTGTCCGTGGCAAGGATGATCAGATCAAGGTCATCAGGCGTCAGCCCCGCACGTTCTAATGCTTCGCGGGCCGCGTGAACCGCCATGTCAGATGTTGCTTCATCTGCGGCAGCACGATAGCGAACGCCGATTCCCTTGCCGTCAAGATATGACTCGACGTCGTAGTTCATCATTTCGCCCAGTTCTGCGTTCGTAATCCTCTCTTGAGGAAGATACATTCCCACGCCTGAGATTCTTGCGGCTCTGATCTGCTTCTCCATACCTATTCAGTCCTCTCTTCGGCTAGAATCACGGTCGCTCGTCCATCTCGAAGAACCTCAGGGCGAGGTTCAAGCCTCATACCTACCTGAATTGCATCAGCGGGAATACCACGGATCCATCCCATAACACGAAGTCCGTTGTCCATTTCCACAATGCCCACTGGAGAAGGCTGATACGCGTACGATGAACATGGCGCGGTTCTCGACAAGTCCGGTGTGAAATGCTCTGGGGTGACGAACACGGTGGTGTATGACAGCAACCGTCCCGTACCAGTTACGCACACCCATCCGAACTCAGTACCGAAACAATCGGGGCAGTCGCTCCGAGGCGGGTACTGGATCTTCCCACACGTCTCACATTTGGAGCCGAGCAGCTCTCCCCGTTCGAGACCATCCACAAATCCGCTGACCTTTGTATCTTGAACCAATAAACTGAAGTCTTTGAATTCCATTCCCACCTCCCTTATGAGCGACTGAAGACATGCACAGCTGAATGCTGGCCATTGCCACCGACGTTATGCGATAGACCGATTTCAGCGCCCTGAACCTGACGTCCGGGATCTGCTTCTCCACGCAATTGCTTGGCAATCTCCACTGCCATCGAAACACCTGTGGTGCCAATCGGATGACCTTTTGACTTGAGCCCGCCATCGACATTGACTGGAGTCTCTCCACCGATGTAGGTCTGCCGATCCTCGACCCAAGGGCCACCTTCACCTCTCGGGCAGAAGCCCAGATCCTCGTAAGCCACAATTTCAGCGATCGTGAAGCAATCATGGACGACGGCCACATCAACCTGTTTGGCGTCAATTCCGGCCATTTCATAGGCCTGATCAGCCGCTTCGACTGTCGCACCAAGCGTGGTCAGATCATCGCGATGAGCCAGCGCTAGCGAGCCAGTCCCTAGGCCGAGGCCACTCATCCAGATTGGATCCTTGCTCAGACGTTTGGCCATCTTCTCAGACGCGAGCAAAATGGCAGCCGCTCCGTCGGAGATCAGGCAGCAGTCGTATAGCTTGAGGGGGTCGGCGACCATGAAAGAGTTCATTGCCTTTTCAAGGGTAATCTCTTTCTGCATGTGGGCGTACGGATTCATCGCGCCATAGTGATGGTTCTTCACCGCGACAGCCGCAAGTTGTTCTTGCGTCGTTCCATACTTCGCCATATGCGCGCGGGCAATCATTGCGTAGTAGCCGGGGAATGTCATGCCGAAGGGATATTCCCACAGGAAATCGCCGGCGCGGCCAAGCACTTCGGTCGCCATGGACGTCGGGACCTCTGTCATCTTTTCAGCGCCAACAACCAAAACGAGGTCGGCTAGGCCAGATGCGATATTCATCCATCCGGCGCGAACCGCCATGCTACCAGACGCACATGCAGCCTCTACGCGAAAGCTCGGTTTGGGGTGAAATCCAAGATAGTCGACAACCTGAGCCGTCGGTTGGAGAGCAAAACTAAGCTCATCCGAAGCTACACTGACAATCATCGACTCCACATCCGCCAATGGAATGTCAGCATCCTCAAGGCAAGCCTTCACCGCCTCGAATGCCAGTTCACGCAGCGACGCATCGGATCGAATCCCGAAGCGGCCTTGCCCAACGCCAATGATTCCGACTTTCCCCATTTCAACTCCTTGAATCTCCGTGCTTCGTCGACACAGCCAATTGGCGGCGTCTCATTTTATGACACCTGACTCAGGTCTCACCATAGCATGAATCGTAGCGACTCGTCAATACCTACTTCACAGTAATTGCCTCGATTAGGCTTGAATAGCAAGCTATAGCGCCTGTAGCTCGGCGCTTGGGTTTACGCCAAATCTATTCTTGTGCTCGCAGCTCCGTTTTTTCTCTGAGAGCTGATTCATCTCTCATTTTCTGCCATCGGCTAGAAATAGTTCATGAACAGAGTAGATGCGATTAGACCAACTGTAGAGACATGCCGCGCTCAAGGATGTCGAGCAAATCAGCAAGCATGTCATCGGAAATCGTGCCTTCCGCCCCGCTGAAGAAAGCCCACAATGCAACGGAGTGTCCAATCCCAAGAAGTGCGTAGGCGAGAGGTTCAAGTGCCAGAGCACGAATTTCTCCACGCTCCATACCACGATGCATTCCTCTCATATAGCCCTTGGCCAACCGTTCGTAATACCAACGTCCTGTGTCATGATCAACCAATTCCGCCTCGCGAAGAATCCTGTAGGCTCCCTGATGCATAGCAATGAATCGAAAGAAAGTTCGGAATCCTTCCCGTTCAATATCGCGGCGATCCTCAAGACCTGCTAGCGCCTGCTGCTCATCAGATCGAAATCTGCGGTTGATCTCGCGAAGCACCTCAACAAACACAGCTACTTTGCTCGGGAAATAGAGATAGAAAGTGCCCTGTGCCACTCCAGAGAGATAAGTTATTCCGCTGATGGGCGTTTGATAGAAACCTGCCTGTCCAAACAGCTGCTCCGCCGCCATGAGTAGGGACTGCTTCGTTGCCTCGCCGCCCTGAAGCTCTTCAACCTCTTCAAGGGATGGAATAGGAACTGCTGACTGAGTCATCTTGGTTGCTCGCTCAGATCCCGAATCAAAACCTCTCAAGATGATCGAATCGAGAGTCTGTAGAACGCCCTCGTTCAGTGAACCGGGTTCCCAAAGGATGTAGCGCATAACAGTGAACTCAACGATCCCGAGCAAGACGTATGCTGCCATTCTCGCATCAATCGGTCTCAACTCACCTGACTGGATGCCAAGTCGGACAATCCGCTGCAATGCATCGGCTATTTTTGCTCGGAAATGCCGATGGATCTTCATCTGCATCGATTCTGATCCCCGGCCAACTCGGTAAAGCGTAGTCTCCCTCTCCACAAAGGCCAGCACGCGGCGATAGGCACAGATCAGAGCCTCTGGCCCTGTCTTCCCTTCGTTGCCTACTGCCTCTATCTGCTCGCACAGGGCCGCCTCAAGCCGCTCCACCAATAGGACAAACACTTCTTCCTTGCTTTCGAAGTATCGATAGAAAGTCCCGTTGGCTAGGCCTGCACGCTGACAAATCTCCGAGACTGATGCGACGTAATAGCCTCGCTCGCTAAATATGCTTTCAGCAGCTCGAAGCAGTGCCTCACGCGTTTTCTGAGCTTTGGGCAGATAGGGCAATTGGCGTTTTGTCACGTCTGTTTCCTTCCTCACTATCTGGACCGGGGTCTCTGAGTAGCTAATCTGTGGATGACCCATCATCCCAACACCAACGAATCGTACGCGCTAAGTGAACGTCAGATCAAACCCTCAAACAACGCCTAAAAATGAGAGGTTAGTCAGGTCTCAGATTCATCGGAGAGGCGCTTCGTTTCGCCGATTCATTGCCGAGAACCTTCTCATGCGATAGTATCGGCGCGACTTATGAACAACAAGCTTCTCCAGGAGGTTTACAGTGCCGGATGCAATGCAGTGGGTCCAGAAAGACCCCAACAAAGAGAACGTTTTTTGGCCAAACGAGGAACTGAAGAAGAAAGCGTGGGTTTCAGATGAGGCTATCTACGGAAAAGCCAATTCTGATCCTGAAGCATTCTGGGCCGAACAGGCCGAGAATCTTCATTGGTTCAAAAAATGGGACAAAACCTATGACTTTTCACCGAATGCGTACAAGTGGTTCGTTGGCGGAAAGACAAACCTGTCCTACAACTCCCTAGACCGCCAGATTGAAGCGGGCAAGGGCGACAATATCGCCCTTATTTGGGAACCCGAGCCGATCGAAGAAGAGGCTGTCAAACTGACGTACAAGCAGCTCCACGAAAGCGTCAGCAAGTTCGCCAATGCGCTGAAAGATCTCGGCGTGAAGAAGGGCGACGCCGTCGGCATCTATCTCCCAATGATTCCTGAAGCTGTTATCGCTATGCAGGCCTGCGCCCGAATTGGCGCGCCTCACTCTGTCGTGTTCTCAGCATTCAGCCCGGAATCGCTCCGCGATCGCATGGTCGACTGTGATGCCAAAGTCGTTATCACCGCCGACGGATACTATCGCCGCGGCAAGGCTATCAACTTGAAGAAGAACGCAGATGCTGGCGTAGAAAATTCGCCTGTTCAGCATCTCGTCGTCGTCAAACGCACAGGCGCAGATGTTGGCATGACCGAAGGTCGCGACGTCTGGTACCACGACATCGTAGCAAAGGCTTCGGCCGATTGTCCCGCCGAACAGCTCGATTCCGAAGATCTCTCGTTCCTACTCTATACATCGGGAACGACAGGCAAGCCCAAGGGAATCATGCATACCACAGGCGGCTATGCTGTTCAGGCCAACACGACAGCCAAGTGGAATTTCGACATGCACGAAGGCGATGTATTCTGGTGCACAGCTGACGTAGGATGGATCACTGGCCACACGTACATTAACTATGGTCCGCTCATGAATGGCATAACCACGTTGCTGTATGAAGGCTCTCCCGATGCGCCAGACAACGGCCGCTTCTGGGCGATTATCGAAAAGCACAAAGTAACCCAACTCTATACCGCTCCGACAGCCATTCGCATGTTCGTCAAATGGGGCGACGAGTGGCCGAAGAAGTACGACCTTTCTTCGCTGCGCCTGTTGGGAACTGTTGGTGAACCGATCAACGTCGACGCTTGGATGTGGTATTTCAACGTCATCGGCGGCGGACGCTGCCCAATCATCGACACCTGGTGGCAGACGGAAACAGGTGCCAATATGGTTAACAACCTGCCTGGCATCGGACCATTCGTGCCGACTGTTGCAGGAAAGACATTCCCAGGGATTCTGGGCGACATTCTCGATTCTGGCGGAACCCCGCTTGGACCGAATGAAGGCGGCTACTTGGCCATCTTCAACCCCTTCCCACCTGCACTTACGCGCGGCATCTATGGAGATATGGAACGCTTCCAGGCTCAGTACTTCGCTGAGTATGGCCCGGAGCGTTACTTTACCTCTGACGGCGCACGCAAGGACGAAAACGGCAATATTCGTATTACTGGCCGTGTCGACGACGTCATGAACGTCGCCGGACATCGACTGGCTACGGCAGAAGTCGAATCCGCATTGGCCCAGAATAACAAGGTCAGCGAAGTCGCCGTCGTTTCTCGCCCGCACGACCTCAAGGGCGAAGTTCCAGTCGCTTTCGTCCTTTTGCGCAAGGGCGTCGAAGGCAGTGACGAGATTGTCAAGGAACTGATGGCCACCGTTAATCAGGTTATTGGCCCCACAGGCCGACCAGACCAGATTGTGTTTGCAACGGACGTTCCGAAGACGCGCTCTGGCAAGATCATGCGCCGTGTGCTCAAGGCGCTCGTTCGCCACGAGCCCGTTGGCGATCTGATGACGCTTCAGAATCCAGAGTCCGTTGAAGAGCTTAAAGGGCTCGTGGATTACAAGGGATAAGTCGGATGGACATGCAGCAGTTGTCCATTTGATCGAACATTGCGGGGGCGGCTCGTCCGTCCCCGTTCTTATTGGAGGGTTGGTATGTCAGAACAGAAGGTATTCGGAATGAAGGCCGAGCAGGGACGATGGATGTTCGTCCTGCTTGGTTTGTTAATGAACATCTGCCTGGGCGCAGTCTACGCGTTTAGCGTTTTCCGCGGCCCATTGGAAAAATCTATTGAAGAGGGTGGATGGGCAATCAGCGCTACTCAGAGCGGATTGCCGTTTATGGTTTTTCTTGCCACATTCGCGCTATTCATGGCACTGGCTGGTGGATTGGTCGGCAAGTGGGGCCCGAGGAAAGCTGCACTGCTTGGCGGAAGCCTGGTTGGCGTTGGATGGATTCTGTCAGGATTCTCGCCAAGCATCACTTGGCTAACCGTCTTCTACGGTGTCATTGCGGGTGGTGGTGTTGGCATTATCTACGGTTGCCCCATTGCCGTCTCTGCCAAATGGTTCCCTGACAAAAAGGGATTGGCCGTCGGACTGACTGTGATGGGCTTCGGTCTGTCCGCATTGATTATGGTTCCTATCATGACAGCCATGATCAACAACCCCGCCATCGGCGCCCTTGGAGCCTTCAAGTACTTGGGAATCGCGTTCCTCGGCCTTCTTCTGCTGCTGTCGCTGCCATTGCGTAGCCCCAAAGAGGGCTGGACGCCTGCTGGATGGACGCCGAAGAAGGGCAAGGCAGGGACCAATGTCGAGCTCGATCGCGGGCAAATGGTCAAGACAAAGACGTTCTACGCCTTGTGGGCAACCTACACTATTGGATGTCTTGCTGGGCTAATGGCGATCGGTATTGCAAAACCATTCGGCAATGAGATCCTGGCAACAGCTGGATATGACGCAGCAAGAATGGCAACTCTGCTCACTACAATGGTGTCGCTTTTTGCCATCTTTAACGGCATCGGCCGTCCCATCTTCGGCTGGCTAACCGACAAATTGAGCCCTCGCAATACGGCGGCGTTGTCCTTCATTCTCATCCTCGCCGCATCGGCTCTTCTCTATCTGTGGGGTGCCAGCAGTCCCGTTCTCTACTTCATCGCCTTTTCCGTTTTGTATCTGAATCTCGGTGGTTGGCTGGCCATCGCACCTACGGCAACTGCGACGTTTTTCGGAACAAAGCACTACGGGAAGAACTACGGATTGGTCTTCACTTCGTATGGTGTTGGCGCAATTCTGGGAATGCTGCTATCAGGCATGATTCGTGATAGCACCGGCGCATACTTGCCTGTCTTCCTGCCAGTCATGGCGCTGGCAGCTGCCGGTATCGTCATCAGCGTTCTATGGTTGAAGCCAGTCAAGGCATAGCCATTTCTTAGATTTCATATCGCGGGCAAGTTTCGACTTGCCCGCGTTCTTTTGATTCGACTGGCCGCGAATCGCAATTGTAGGTATGCTTTGTCAACAGAAAGGAAGCTCATGTCAAAATCACCCTCCCATCTGGTCTGGATGGATCTGGAAACAACAGGTATTAACGACCGAAGCTGCTCAATTATCGAAATCGCCACGATCATCACGGACAAGGACCTGCACACAGTAGAAGAAGGTCCCGTTCTCGTAATCCATCAGCCAGAACCCGTTCTACGGAATATGGAACCGTGGTGCGTCGAACAACATGGCGGATCAGGACTCACAGAAGCCTGTCGTAAGTCAACGGTTTCACCCGCTGATGCAGAAGCAGAGACGCTTGCGTTCGTTCGCAAGCACTGTCTGAGAAACAAGGCGCCCCTTTGTGGGAATTCCATCGGTTTCGATCGTCGATTCATCATGCATCACATGCCCAAGCTCAATACCTACCTCGATTTTCGCAACGTCGACGTCAGTTCCTTCAAGGAACTGGTCTACCGTTGGTATCCAGGGATTGTTGAGCAAGTCGTCAAGAAGTCAACGCATCGCGCGCTCGATGACATCCGAGAATCCATTGACGAAATGCGCTTCTATCGACAGCACGTGTTCCGAGTTAAGGCGTTGTGAATCCCGAGCCTGATCGCACCCCATTCTCTGGGACCCTTGTCTTGGAGGCACGCGATCGGATCTCCAAGTTCGTTCACAAGACACCCGTCCTGACGTCTTCCACACTCGACTCGAAGGTTCATGCATCCGTGTTCCTCAAGTGTGAAAACTTCCAAAGGACTGGATCATTCAAGTTTCGTGGGGCATGTAACGCAGTTGCCAGTCTCGATGATGCCAGCAGGGCACGCGGCGTGGTCACCCACTCCAGCGGGAACTATGCCCAAGCGCTAGCACTAGCAGCTCGATTACACGGGACTCCCGCTTATGTGGTCATGCCCAACAATTCATCTGAGATCAAGAAACAGGCGACGGCTGGTTATGGTGCGTCCATCACATTCTGCGAGCCTACGCATGCCGCGCGCCACGAGACAGCAGAGCGGATACGCACAGAAACTGGAGCCACGTTTCTGCATCCATTTGACGATCCGCGAGTCTTCGCGGGACAGGGCACTGCTTGCCTTGAACTCATCGATGAAGTCAATGGCCTCGATCTCATTCTCGCTCCAGTAGGTGGCGGCGGATTGCTCTCGGGCACGCTGCTAGCAGCCCAGCACCTGCTACCAAGTGTGCAGGTCGTTGGATGTGAACCTGCAGCTGCGGATGACGCAGCCCGTTCATTACAAGCCGGACACCGTATCCTTGACTTTTCGCCCCACACCATCGCGGACGGATTGCGAACACCGCTTGGCGAATACACGTTCCCCATCATCCGTGACAGAGTTAACGACATCGTCCTCGTGTCCGAAGCCGATATCATCTCCACCATGCGCTTCATCTGGGAACGCATGAAGATCATCATCGAACCCTCGTCCGCCGTCGCCATTGCCCCATTGCTGAACGGAACCATCAAAGCAAACGGCAAACGAGTTGGCGTCATCGTAAGTGGTGGTAATTTGGATCTGGCACAATTCTTTGAGCAATTGAAGGCCCTATCCGTCTAGAGCAAGACAAATAGAAAACAGCAGCCCTCTACCCAGGCATTCATAGTTCAGAAGAAGTCCCTGAAGTTGGAAAGGCTCGCTGAATCACTTGTCGACATAATCATATTCTCCCACACACCATGCGAGAAAGACCTGATGGGGCAGCCTAGTTTCACAAGTGCCAAGTTCCTGCGGCCGCCGTCAAGATATGGGAACCCTTCCGGGGGGAGTGTCTTTGCTGACTAGTCGCGACAGTCAACGTATCAGATGCTTCGCACTACCGATTCTTGTGCGATAGGTAGACGGTGTTCGACGACTTGCCACCTGTGTAGGGGTTGTTGAAGCTCACCACATGCGATTCGGATGCCTCGAATACGGTGTCAAGCAGATGTGTAAATCTCTCATCCGGGGGATCGTTGGACCAAAGCCCAAAGACACCTCCTGGACGAAGCTTGTTCGATAGATCTCGTAATCCTTGTGCTGTATAGAACATTTTATTCCCCGGATGAAGCCACTGGCTGGGTGAATGGTCAATGTCCAACAGCACGGCGTGGAACATCCGCTCCGGAATCTCACAATCGAAACAACCATCTTCCGATGCGGCTTCAAAGAAGTCAGCATGGACAAACGTACATCGGGGATCTGAACTCAGCTGCCTTCCCATTGGGACAAGTCCCTGTCGATGCCATCTGATGACGGGCTCCATGACTTCAATCACCATGAGAGATCGAACGGACGGGTCTTCCAGAACGGCCGCTGCCGTGTAGCCCAAGCCCAATCCGCCGACAACGATATCTAACCCGTCTCCTTCGAGAGAGGCAAGCCCAAGTCGCGCAAGCTGAATCTCCGCTTCGGTGAACAGGCTAGACATCAGGAACTCCTCACCGAGCTTCACCTCGTAGAGAACCTTACCGCCAAGCTTGGGATCTGATCGGCGCCTGAGACTAATGTCTCCCAGCGGAGTCTTCTGATAGTCGAGTTCCTCAAATAGGTGGGACATGGTTCTACGCTCCCTGGGATGAGAAGAAGTTTCTCATAGCCTCTCGATCTGGCAGTGACATCTGGGCTCCTGGCTTCGTCGCAGCTAATGCCCCGGCAATCACGGCGCGACTGATGGCGTCTTCGAGAGAGTTTGTTTGCAATGCCCAGGCCAACGCACCATTGAAGGCGTCTCCTGCAGCCGTCGTGTCGACGACCTGAACTTCGGGGGCCGAGTAGTGGGCCATCGTCCCATCCGATGAGAACCAGATTGCACCGTCCTCTCCGAGTGTGCAGATGACGTTATTTGCCCCACGATCCAGCAATTGAAACGCGCCTTCCTCAACAGATTCCTTGCCAGAGATCTGCCGCAGTTCATGCTCGTTTGGCGTCAAGATATCAATTCGGGCAAGCGGGAGCTGAGAGAGATCTTGGGCAGGAGCGGGGTCGAGAATCACAGTCGGCCTGCCCTTGGGAAGTCGACGCAGCAATTCGGCAATCGTCTCCATGGGCACTTCCAGTTGGAGCAACAGAATATCGGCACTGCAGATGGCCTCAAAGTAACGTTCGAAATAACCCACATCGACGAGGCTGTTTGCACCAGCCGCAAGAGCAATCGCATTCTCACCAGCATCATTCACCCATATCGACGCGAGGCCAGACGAGCAGTCTATTGCACGCTCTACTGCCTCCACATCAACATCGTTCCCAGCCAATTCAGTCAGAAGACGATCGCCAAAGACATCATCGCCTACCTTGCCGAAGAAATGAACATCAGCGCCCAATCGTGCGGCGGCGACAGCTTGGTTCGCTCCTTTCCCCCCCGCATAGGTTGTGGCTTGATGGCCCGTGAGTGTCTCACCAGGCATTGGAAATCGTGGAACGCGTATCACTAGATCCATGTTGATGCTTCCCAAGACAGCAATCATCGCATCCTCACTCTTGCCTCCGGACACAGTTAGCCGCGCACGGCAGCATGAAGGGTTTCCAGGAACCGTTCCCGCGAGGCTTCCAGAACCACATCGACGTTCGGCTCTCGTCCCGAGACGCGCAGATGATCGACAACGGTTGCTCCGCGTGTCAGCTCAGACTGTGCCTCAATATCTACGCGAAGATGTTTGATCACTGTCGCCACATCGGGCTCCAAGGCAACGGCCATCGCAATTGGATCTGGAAGGTCAAATCCATCTTGCTTGAGATAGCTGATGCCGAACTCTCGCAGTGCTTTCTGGATGTCTACACAGAAGGCAGCAAGGTCAGACATCGCATGCAATTCATCAGCTTGCTCTGATGTGAACGTCGCGTACCTGTGTGAGATATCCCAACCCACCATCTGAATAGGCAATCCCGACTCGAAGACGATTTTGGCTGCACTGGGATCGACCCAGATATTGTATTCGGCTGCCGGAACGATATTACCATAGCCGAATCCAATCCCTCCCATCACGACACATCGTTCGACAGCTTGAGCTATAGACGGATCTCGCAAGAGCGCTGCAGCCACATTGGTCAGCGGGCCCAGGGTAACCAGCGTAATCTGGCCCGTGAACTGATGAATCGTTTCAATGAGGACGTCCACGGCATGACCCTCTGCCGGCTTCCTGCCCGTTAGCGGCAGTCCAATATCACCCATGCCGTCTTCGCCGTGACAGAACTGGGCCGTTTCCAGAGGCCTCAACATTGGCTTATCAATACCTGCATACACAGGCGTTGACTTTCCACATTGCTCCACACAATAGAGCGCATTTTGAAGCCCATGGCTCAGCGGTACATTGCCTGCCACCACAGTAATGGCCTCCACCTGTACATCGGGATGCTGAAGCGCCATGACCAA
>CAZKDW010000002.1:0-1345 GCA_964551625.1 uncultured Thermotogae bacterium
GGGGGTGTAGTAATTCCTATACCGGCTACTACACCCCCCAAGCACAACCTGTCTGTCCCTGCTTGTGCCATCTTCGAAGACAGGCGTGTTGCATGACGCTACATCCGCCCGTTTGTGGTGTCGGGGCCTGTGCCCGACGTAAGGTTTGCTCCTGGCATGTTCATGCAGCACTCACAAACGCCAAGCCCATTCACCTACGGCGAATCCCTCCGCTAACTCCCCCCAGCAAGCTGCGGGGTATCCAGCGGAGCTCTTCTATGAAGCTCCCGAGAAAACTCATTCTCTATTGAACCCAGCCTTCGGCTGGGTTCACCGCGTAAGCCAGGACTTGCGGTCTCGGATGGTTGCTCCTTGCGCTTGGCAGCTGGGACAGTAATAGGTCTTCGTTTGGGCATAGCGAATCTCAGCAATCGACGTACCACACTCAGGACAGGGCGTTTCCGTCTTCGCGTACACACGAAGGAATCCACGCTTGTGGGGCGCCAGCGTCGCTCCCCCTGCACCAGCACGCACTTCAGTCAGTGCCCACTGAAGCACAGATCGAATCGATGCGTAGAGTCGCTCAATCTCATCATCTCGCACTGTAGTTCCATATCGAATCGGTGACAGCTGAGCGTCAAACAGGATTTCATCGGCATAGGCGCTGCCGATGCCAGCGATCATCGTTTGGTCCATAAGCAACTTCTTCAGCTGCCGCCTCAACCCTTGGACATATTGCAGAAGGTATTCCAGTGTGAAGTCGTCAGACAGCGGTTCGACACCCATCGTAGCCAGTGATTCCACGTCAAGAATCTCGCGAACAATGTGCACGCGAGCGCGATGGGTTTTGGTGTTCTCAATCAGCCGAAGGTCGCCACCATCGTCGAATGAAATCAAGAATCCGGTAGCCTTCGTTGCCTTGGTATTTGATTGACAGAGAATTAGTCGCCCGGCAAGCATCAGATGTGCAACAAGGTGCAGGTCATCGGCAAGCGTGAAGACAAGGTGTTTGCCTCGTCGAGAAACAGCTCGCACGTGTTTGCCAACCAGCACATCCAATCCAGGCTCGACGGTCTTCAGAATACCCGGATGAAAAGAAGTTGCGGCAATGATCGTTCGACCGATGATCTTCTCACTGAGAACTTCCTGCATCACTTCTAATTCGGGCAATTCGGGCATCGTGGAACCTCCATGCGTAAGTATACCGACGATAGGTGTGAAAGCGCCTCCCGAAGCTGGGTGCCCGGCGTCCAACATCGATGTCCCTCAAGTCACAGTTGACCAACCCGTTCTGTGTCAAGATATGGCGAGGTGGAGGTAACTTATGAGTCGATGGCAGAAGGCGCTTGTCGCCCGCATTCTGGTG
>CAZKDW010000002.1:1445-28983 GCA_964551625.1 uncultured Thermotogae bacterium
AGTGTCAATTTGTCCCTCGTTGCGCAGGGGACCAATGATCAGGTCCCGGGCAATCCCGCGATTGAATTCCGAGTTGACGGACAGTACGAGCAGAGTGTGATGTCGGGCGACGGGACACAATCCATTGATGGCACAGTGTACAGCTTCGACTGGCAAGCTAATCTGACGACGGAACCCGTTGTTCCCGCAAGTCTGTAGCTGCGTTTAGAAGAGCCATCACAATCGCTCCTCGTAGCTGTCTCGCTCAATGGCTGCAGGATCGCGCGCTTCCCATGGGCCATATCCGCCGCCGCCAGGCGTCTGAATACTGATGGTATCTCCATCATGCAGCGTGGCCGTCCCCTTCGAAGGGAGGACAATCTCCTCGCCTTTTCGAAGGATCACATTCTTTCCGCAAGCTCCTGGCTCTCCACCTTCAACTCCGTAGGGCTGAACGACTCGACGATCCGTCAAGAAGGACACGCGTGCTGAGGATGCCAAGCACGTCATGTCCCGCCGCAGCCCAAGGCCTCCTCGATATTGGCCATCACCGCCGGTCCCGGGGCGCAACTCATAGCGCTCGACACGCAGTGGATAACTCGTTTCCAATGCCTCTACCGGCGTATTCAACGTATTGGTCATGTGCGAATGAATCCCGTCAATGCCGTCCTTAGTTGGGCGGCCACCGAAGCCACCGGCCATGGTTTCATACAATGTGAACGGCTTCCCATTCCGTGGGTCGATGCCGCCAATGGCCAGGTTGTTCATCGACCCCTGGCAAGCAGCCATCGAACGTTCAGGAGCCAGCGTTCCCAATGCGCCAAGAACCACATCCACAATACGCTGAGATGTCTCCAGGTTGCCACCCACGACAGGTGCAGGCAGGCAGGCGTTCACAAGACTGCCTTCTGGGGCCGTAATCTCAATCGCTCGATAGCATCCAGAATTGGGAGGAATATCGGGGTCAGCAAACGCGCGAATGGCGTAGTACGTCGCCGATGCTGTCACAGCGAACACGGCATTGACAGGTCCGCGTACCTGCTCAGCCGTGCCTGTGAAATCAACGGAAATCTTATCGTTCTCAATGAGTACGCGCACGCAAATGGGAATTTGGCCCTCTGAGATGCCATCATTATCGAGAACGTCTTCGAAGAAGGCTTCTCCTTGGGGCAGCTGGGAAATTTGATACCGCATTCGTCGATCAGAATAATCCAATACTGCGGCAAAGGCGTCGATCAGGACAGATTCGCCTACACGCTCGCACAACTCCCGCATTCGATCGATGCCAATCACACACCCAGCCTTCTGCGCCCGCAAATCGCCCCAGCGCTCCTCGGGGGTCCGGACGTTGGCCAAGATCATCTGCAACAGATCGTCGCTCAAGACGCCGGCCCTCCACAACAAGATGGGCGGAATGCGCAATCCTTCCTGGTAGATTTCGACAGTATCTCCAGCCATACTCCCCGGCTCCTTGCCGCCGACATCCGCATGGTGCGCACGATTGGCAACAAAGGCAATCAGTCGATCCTCGATGAATACGGGGGCAACAAACGTCAGGTCGGGAAGATGTGCTCCACCAGAATAGGGGTCATTCAATACGACAACGTCACCTGGCGAGAACGTCACCACGTGGTTGATGGCCGCTTCCACAGAATAGGGCATCGCCCCAAGATGAACAGGGATCGACTCAGCTTGAGCGATCATTTGGCCATGGGCATCGAACACGGCGCTCGAGCAATCGCGCCGCTCCTTGATGTTGGGGCTATACGCTGTACGAATGAGGTTGGCGTTCATCTCGTCTGCAATCGCAGAGATAGCGTTACGTAACACTTCCAAGCGGATCGCGTCAATGTCAATCCGATCCGGACTCATGTGATCTCCAATTGAACGGTGCCCATGGCATCACATGTGCCTGCAACGCCAGGGGGCACGATCAGTGTTGCATCCGTACCCCACAGCACGGCAGGGCCGTCGATTCGCGCATCCTCTGCCAGACCTCGCCGATCGATGATGTGCGTATCGACGGGACCACTCTCATCAAACCAGACCGGCGCGTCATAGGACGGGAGCAGGTCTGAGTCAAATTGAACGCGCAGTTGCGAGGAGGCAGGAGGCGCCGTCATTCGCAGCCGCAGGGCAACCAGCTCGATGGCTTCCTTATGCGACGCATGACCATACCGCGTTAGATGCTCTTGGTGAAAGGCCTCTGTCAATTCAGCGACTTCGTGCGATGATAGCGCCACTTTCGCACGAGGCAGGAGTCGGATGTTCAGCTCGTGCGACTGTCCTTGATAGCGCAGGTCTGCCGAGATTTCGCACTGCAGCGCCGATGCTTCGATACCCTCTGCACAAAGCTCTTCCAACCCGCGAAGCTCAAGCTCACGTAAATGCTTCAGCAACATCATGTCACTCATTGCTGCCAGGGGACGAAGCACGCTACGTCCATAGTCTCTACCCGCTTCGCACGTAAGCAGTCCCATCGCCGATAGGACGCCGGCAGCGGCAGGCACAATCACGCGCGGGATTCCCAATCGGCGAGCAATCGATACGGCATGAAGCGGCCCGGCTCCGCCAAAGGCAAGCAGAGAGAAACCGCGCGGGTCGTATCCTCGCTCTACGGAAATCACACGAACCGCCCGTTCCATCGCTGCGTCGGCAACATCCAGGATTCCCAGTGCCGTCTGCTCGACACTCATGTGTAAGTAATCGGCGATCGTGCCGACGGCAGCTTGTGCCAATGACACATCCAATGAGAGACTGCCACCAAGGGGCAGAGACGGCAATAGGTGTCCGAGGACGGCATGGGCGTCGCTCACTGTTGGCAGCCTTCCTCCTCGTCCGTAGCAGGCAGGCCCAGGGGCAGCACCCGCACTCTTGGGCCCCACACGCAATGCCCCTCCGGCATCGATCCAGGCAATGCTTCCCCCACCTGCACCGATCGTGTGGATCTCGTTCATCCGTACTGCAACAGGATGCTTGCCGACAGAACCCGTTGTCGTCTGGCCAATCTCCCCATCCTGGATCAGGGCCACGTCACAGCTGGTTCCCCCCATATCCATGGTGATGAGATTCGGAGCCCCCAACGCCTGGCCGATCGTCTTCGCACCCTGAACACCGGCTGCCGGCCCGGAGAGAAGAATGCGTACGGGCTCCCTTTGCGCTTGTGTTGCACTGATAACGGTCCCATTGGATTGCATAATCTGCCACTCTGGCTTGATTCCCAGATCCACGGACTGATCCGCCAGGTTGCGCAGGTATCGCTCGATCACTGGCCGCAGTGATGCGCAAACAGCCGTTGTCGACGTACGCTCATACTCGCGGAACTCAGGCAAGACATCGCTGGAGAGCGTAATCGGTACATTCAGCACCTCTCGCAGGCGTTCGCCAACCCGGTGCTCGTGCGCAGGGTTAAGGTATGAGAACAAGAAGACGACGGCTACAGCCTCCACGTCTTCAGCCTTGATCCGCTCGGCAATGGCATCTATATCTGTATCTGACAGTTCTCGGATGATGGCGCCAGAAGCATCTAGCCGCTCTGCACACTCGAATCGAAGATCGCGGCTAACAATGGCTGCTGGGCGGTCAACATTCAGATCATATAGATGGGCTCGATTCTGACGGCCAATCTCCAACACGTCACGAAACCCCTTCGTCGTCACCAGCGCAGTTCTTGCCCAAGCTCCTTCGAGCAAAGCGTTGGTTGCGACAGTTGAGCCATGCGCCATGCGATCGATGGTTTCGGCTTCGAACACGTCTGTGTTCATCAGATTGTGCAGGGCTTGAACAACACCTCGTTCAGGTGCATCCGGCGTAGAGGGGAATTTATACAGCCGAAGGCCCGATTCATCCGATAGGACGAGATCAATGAAGGTACCTCCGATATCAATTCCGATGGCCTTGGTCACAGCAAAAAAGTATAGGGCGTGGGCAACTGCGCCGCAAACCTATCGAAGGATCGTTAGTAGTACAGTAATCGTCACCAGGCTAAAGACGGTAGAGACAAAGACCGTGGTTGCCGCCAGTTCGGGATTCCTCCGAAACTGCGTGGCAAGAATGAGGGCGTTAACGGCACTGGGCATGCTCGCTTCTGCAATTAGAACAGCTTGCAGCAACCCGCCAATTCCCAACAGCGACGTTACGCCCCAGCCAAGAAGTGGAGGGACCAACAGCTTGATGCTGCTCAGCAGGATCGAATCAACGCCAAAGTGGTGAAGGCGTACACGAGACAGTTGGATGCCTAGCATGAGTAGCTGCCCGGGAATAGCAGCCTGGGCGAGCAAGTCAATCGATCGAAAAATACTCTGAGGAATCTCGGCTGGTACAGATCTCATCACGATGGCCAGCAAGAACGCATACAGATGCGGGTAGCGCAGAAGGCGGAGCAGTCCCTGCTTCCAGGGCGCACCCTTCTGCCAAGAGGCCACGCTGATGCCAATCGTCGCCTGCATCATGACTGACACGATGAAAAAGATCACGGCAAAGGCAAAGGCCTCCTCACCAAAGGCGAATAGCATGACGGGGAGGCCGTAGTTTCCGCAATTGGCGAATATGAGCACCAATGATCCGGCTGCTTGAGAGTCCCCATCCCACCGCCTGGCTCGCCCAACAAGCCGCGAGATGGCAAACATCGATCCGTGAATCAGGATAACGTACCCGCCTATCAGCAGAGCACTGTCAAGAGAGATCGTCGAGGTGTAGATGGATCGGAAGATTAGAGCAGGGCTGAGAAGGTAGAAGACAATCCTTGTCAGCGTCAACGGTTCTGCTCGAACTGATCGCCCCACCAGGTATCCGCATCCGGCAACGAGGAACACAGGAAGGATGACAGTCAGCAAGATGGACAAGGTGATATTCCTCCGGGGGCGCTAGGTAGCCAGAAGTTTCAGACAATCGACAGACCATAGCAACCGAACGTCTAACGCCCCAACGGAACCCGTCGATACGGAACAGCCGCCGATACGGCTTGCAGCGCCTACCGATGGCGATCGATCTTGCGTACAATTCGCCCGTCATAGGAGGAGGAACCATTGACGCGTACGACTCAACGGATTCTTGTTACCGGAGCATGCGGCCAGATCGGCTCGGAATTAATCCCTATCCTTCGACAGCAGTACGGAGACGCGAACGTCGTTGCCAGCGACATCCGATCTCCTGAGACCGCTTGCCTAAGAGATCAGGGGCCATTTGAGCAACTCGATGTCTGCAATCAGAGCATGATGGACAGCATTATCGACCGCCATGACATCGACACCGTATACCACATGGCTGCCATCCTCTCGGCAACGGGTGAGGAGAAACCACCACTCGCATGGGACGTCAACATCTCGGGATTGGTTAATGTTCTAGAGATTGCCCGCAAGCGACAGTTGCTTCGCGTCTTTTGCCCTAGTTCGATCGCCGTCTTCGGACCGGATACGCCCCACGCCTGCGCACCGCAAACAACCATTCTTACGCCGACGACCATGTATGGCGTCACAAAGGTTACTGGCGAACTGCTCAGCGAGTACTACGTGCAGCGATTTGGCCTAGATATTCGCGGCGTTCGCTATCCCGGCATTATCTCCTCAGAAACTCCCCCCGGCGGAGGAACGACCGATTACGCCGTGGACATCTTCTACAAGGCGCTGCAATCCAAACGCTACTCCTGCTTCGTTCGATCAGATACCATCCTGCCCATGATGTATATGCCTGACTGCATCAAGGCCACGCTCGATTTGATGAACGCCGACTTTGATTCGCTACGGAGTCACTGCAACTTCAATCTTGCAGGCATGAGTTTCTCGGTGAAAGAGCTGGCTGCCGAGATCCAGAAACATATCCCCGACTTCGTCTGCGAGTACGAACCCGACTTCAGACAAGCCATCGCCGACTCTTGGCCACAGACCATCGATGACAGCCCTGCAAGAGAGGAATGGGGTTGGCAACCTCAGTTTGACTTGGCATCAATGACTGTGGATATGCTGGATAAACTGCGGTCACGATTGCTACCACAATCATAAGATCAACAGAGACCCCGAAGATAAAGAGAAACGCCTCGCACGTTCTCACGTGCGAGGCGTTTTCATTTTCATAACAATTTGTCTGTCTTGGTTATTCTCCGGCAGACTCAACGAGCATGATCCGGGCCATCTCCGCTCCGTCCCCTCGTCGAGGACCCAGCTTGAGAACGCGCGTGTACCCGCCATTTCGATCTTTGAAACGTGGGCCAAGCTCGTCGAACAGCTTGGTCACGGCATCCTTGTCCCGAATTCGCGAGAAAGCGATACGCCTTGCGTGCAAGTCGCCGCGGCGAGCCAGTGTAATCAGTCGCTCAGAAAACCGCTGGCTAGCTTTCGCTCTCGTGAATGTCGTATCCACGTGCTCATGCATAATGAGTCCGGATGCCAAATTGGCCAACACACTCAATCGGTGACTGCGCACCATGCCGAGCTTATCAACATTATTTCTATGCCTCATGGCGAATTTCACCTTCACTTTGTAGAGAATAGCCAAGTTCTTCCAATCGATCTTCGACCTTGCTCAAGGTCTTGCCACCAAATCCGTGAATGTCTAGCAATTCTTCACGGGGTCGCGTGATGAGGTCGTTAAGCGTCACAATGTCGGCCTCTTGAAGGAGGTTGCACGCACGCTGATCGATATTCAGGTCAATAAGGGGAATCGAAAGCTCTTCGGCTTCCACTTCTACTGTTTCTTCCACGGAAATGCCGTACGGGTGTTCAGCAAAATCGTTGAACAAATCGACGTGTCGCCTGAGGATTCGGCTTGCCTCGGACAGTGCCTCTTCAGGCTTGATGCTGCCGTTGGTTTCCATCTCAAGCACCAGTCGCTCGTATCCCGTCTTACCGCCAACACGTGTATCTTCGCTATGGAAGTTCACGAGTCGAACGGGCGAGAAATCCGAGTCAATCGGAATCACTGAAAGCGGCGAGTCTTCTAGACTGTTCATCGCTGCAGCTACGTATCCGAACCCAGTTTCCACTTCCACTTCCACATCAAGCTCGCCTGTCTTGCTCAGCGTGGCGAGATGAAGGTCAGGGTTGATAATCTCAACGCCCGGAGGCGTCACGATATCGGCGGCTGTAACCACAGCCGGCCCCTTAACCGCTAGTGTCAAGCGCTGCATTTCGTCGCCAGTCATCCGCAGAGAAAGGCTTTTGAAATTCAGGATAATCTCTAAGACGTCTTCGCGAACACCTTCGATCGTGTCGTACTCATGATATTTGCCCGAAAACCGGACGCGTACCACAGCTGAGCCAGGTATTGCCGAAAGCAGCACCCGACGAAGAGAGTTCCCGAGCGTAGTAGCAAACCCACGCTCAAGCGGCTCGATCGAAATCTTCCCGCTAGTCTCTGTTAATTCTTCAACCTTTATCCCCTGTGGGAAGACAAGTTCGTCCATGTCGCCTCCTAGCGGGAGTAGAACTCAACGATCAGGTTGGTAGCGATCGATAGGCCAATCTGCTCCACGTTAGGTGGTGAGACGAGCTGGAACTTCATCGCATCCGCATTCTTATCCAACCATGTAGGAACTTCGCGTCCCATGTTTGACTCGACGATCGCTTTCATTCGACTACGTCGCGCTTCTTTGATTGCCACGAAGTCGCCTTCTTTGAGGAGCATGGACGGAACGTTTGAGGCTCGTCCATTCACCTCAAGGTGACCGTGAACAATCATCTGTCGTGCTTGTTGGCGAGATGAAGCAAAGCCTACCCTGTAAACGAGATTATCAAATCGTCTCTCAAGCAGGACCAATAGGGCTTCACCGGTAACGCCTTTTCCGCGTTTGGCTTCTGCCATGTAGTTACGGAATTGCTTTTCTCGCACGCCATAGATTCGTCGCGCTTTTTGCTTCTCACGCAGGTGAAGAAGATACTGGCTTCTTCGCGGGCGTCGTTTCTTCGGCCCTTCTCCGGGGGGGCGTGATCGCGAACTCATCGCGCAGGCGCGCGAATAGCAACGGTCCCCTTTCAGAAAGAGCTTCTCGCCCTCTCTGCGGCACTGTTTGCACTTTCCTCCAGTATCTCGACCCATTATCGTCTCCCCTTACTATGGGAAAGCGGTGTCACGTTCTTCACTTCTTCGACGCGGATCCCAGAGGACTTGATTGTCTGAATGACAGACTGTCGTCCTGACCCTGTCCCCTTGACGAAAACGGCAACCGAACGAATCCCGACATCCTTCATTTCCCGAGACAAGGACTCAGCAGCGATCTGTGCGGCATAGGGGGTGCCTTTACGCGACCCCTTGTAGCCAACGACGCCAGGCGTCTTCCACATGACTGGATGCCCGTTCATGTCTGTGATTGTGATGATCGTGTTATTGAACGAGGCGTGGATGTGTACCTGAGCACGCTCAAGCTTGAAGTCTTTTTTTGCCATAGCCGCTACCTCTTCTTACCCGCCTTCGCAGGGCGTGGACCTTTCCACGTCCGAGCGTTGGCCCGAGTCCGCTGTCCGCGCGCCGGTAGGCGCCTCGCATGCCGAGAACCACGATACGAACTGATATCCTTCAAGCGTTGAATGCTTGACTGAATCCTTCGTCGCAGATCACCCTCGACCATGAATTGTTCCACTTCGCGGCGCAGATTATTGACCTCGTTCTCAGTGAGGTCCTTCACACGCACGTCGGGAGAAATCCCTGTCTTATCGATGACTTCAGCCGCCCGAGTCGAACCGATCCCGTAGATATACGTCAACGCGATCTCGATTCGCTTGTTATTCGGCAGATTGACACCCGCTATTCGCGCCATTGATGTTCCCCCTACCCTTGCCGCTGCTTATGCTTAGGATTCCGACAGATCACGCGTACTCGCCCATCACGCCGGATGACCTTGCAGTTGGCGCACATCTTCTTAACAGAAGCTCTCACTTTCATAATGTCAAGCGTAGTAATTAGGACTCACGATAGACAATTCTGCCCTTGGTCAGATCATAGGGTGAGAATTCTACAATCACACGATCTCCAGTAAGGATACGGATATAGTGTTTGCGAATTCGCCCCGAGATATGACAGAGAACGACATGATCGTTTTCGAGTTTCACTCGAAACGTTGAGTTGGGAAGAGATTCAATCACCTCTCCACGAACTCGAAGCACGTCTTTCTTACCTCCGCGTTGTTTCTCGTTTATAGCCACTACGCTTTTTCGTCACCTCCTAGCGTTACGACGACTGTTCCGCTTTCCGTCAGTACCATCGTATGCTCAAAATGCACAGCTAATCCACCTGATCCCGTTACTACAGTCCATCGGTCCGCTAGAACCTGCGTTGGCATTGAATCGATCTTAATCATCGGCTCAATGGCCATTGCCATGCCTGGGCGCAAACGAATGCCATGACCAGGCGGTCCGTAGTTGGGAATCTGCGGATCTTCGTGCAAAGCTTTCCCGATTCCATGTCCAACGTACTCTTTCACTACGTGAAACCCTGCCTGTTCGACATAGCTTCCGATAGCGTGCGAGACATCGGACAAACGGTTTCCTATCTTAACTTGTTCAATTCCTTCCCACAAGCTGCGGTGACCAACATCCATCATGCGTTGGGCTGTTTCGTCAATCTGACCAACGGCTACTGTCGTAGCCATGTCGACGTGAAAACCATCCCTCACAAGGCCAATGTCAATCGAAAAGACATCGCCCTCTTCGAGCTTTCGCTCGGGCGAGGGAATCCCGTGCACAACTTCTTCGTTGATCGACGCGTTGATCGTCGCTGGATAACCCGAGTAGCCCTTGAACGAAGGGACTGCATCGGCTTGCCGGATGAGGCTCTCTGCCATGTCATCGAAGAACTGGGTCGTTCGTCCCGGCTGAACCTCAGCGCAAAGAGCGGCGAGGATCTGAGCCAGCAACTGCCCATTCTCTTGCATGATAGAAATCTCCGCCGACGTCTTTAGCGTGATCATGCGGTCAGGATATCAATGATCTCCGAGAACACGTTCTCGGATCCTGCTGAACCATCAAGTGTGCGTAAAACTCCCTGCTTCTTGTAAAACCCAATCAGTGGCGCAGTCGATTGCTCATAGATGTCATATCGGTTCGCGATGACGTCTGTCTTATCGTCGTCTCGCTGATATAACTCTCCGCCACACGCCGCGCACGTCGTTTCTCCCTCTGCGAGGTTGAATGTCAGGTTGTAGATTGCTCCACACTCTCGACAGACGCGTCGGCTCGTGAGTCTGCGAACGACTTCTTCACGCGCCAATCCAATATTTAGAACCACATCGATCGTAGCGAATGCCGCCAATGCCTCGGCTTGAGCCGTCGTCCGCGGGAATCCGTCAAGCAGGAACCCCTTATCGACTGCAGCTTCAATGCGTCCGCGGATCATGTCAATAATTAGTTGATCAGGAACAAGGTCGCCCCGGTCCATGAAACCTTTGGCCGTCTTGCCAAGCTCGGTCTCACGCCCGACTTCATCGCGCAGAATATCTCCTGTGGAGAGATGGACTAAACCAAGCTTATCGACGATCTGTTTGGCTTGCGTACCCTTGCCAGCACCAGGAGGGCCTAATAACACTACATGTTTGAGCGTCATCTCTAGCCTCTCCGTCCTAATAGTCCGCCCGACTTCGTGAGCGAATCGTAGTGGCGCATCACAAGATGCGTTTCGATCTGCATCAACGTATCAATGCCAACTCCGACAACAATGAGCAAGGACGTTCCACCAATGAGGAACATCGTACTCGATCCACTCAACGTCGACAAGATGTATGGCAGCACCGCGACTGCAGACAGAAACAGCGCGCCCACAAGCAGTAATCGTCCTTGGATACCGGTGATGTAATCCGCAGTCGGCTTGCCTGGCCGCACGCCGGGAACAAACCCACCGGCTTCTCGTATGTTTTTCGCCACATCAGCCGGGTCGAAAACAATCGAACTATAGAAATACGTGAAGAAGAAGATCAGCGTCACATAAAAGAGAATGTAAAGAGGGCTTCCTTGCGAAAATAGAGCAGTGGCCGCCGACCAGTTCAATGCACTGAAGATGGTAATCGGAAACGTCAGCAATGCCATGGCGAAGATGACCGGGATGACGCCGCCTTGATTCACTCTTAACGGAAGGTGCGATGAATGTCCGCCGTAGATTCTGCGGCCCATCGTCCGCTTCGCATATTGAATGGAAATTTTACGCTGTCCTTGCTGCACCATGACCATGCCACCAATCACGACAACCAGCAATACAATGAAGGCCAATCCCCAGTAAGCGGGAACGGTTCCCGTGGAGATTTGCACCCACAGCTGATACAGGTTCTGTGGGAAGCGAGACAGAATGCTGATCATGATGATCAGACTGATCCCGTTTCCGATTCCGTTCTCAGTAATACGTTCCCCCAGCCACATCAGGAAAATCGTTCCCGTCGTCAGCGTCATAATGGTGGTTGCATAGAACCACAGCGTGGCATCAATAGGGAACGCGCTCCGAATGATTGATGAGAACGCAATCGCCTGGACAATGGCCAGCCCAACAGTGGCATAACGCGTATAGGACGTGATCTTTCGGCGTCCCTCGCGGCCCTGTTGCTGCATTTCCTTAAGCTTTGGAATAACCGACGTCAACAAGCTAAAGATAATCGAAGCATTGATATAGGGGGTGACGCCCAACGCAAACAGCGAGAAACGCTGCAGCGCGCCACCACTGAACATGTTCATGAAGTCGAGAAGCCCACCTTCTTCAAAGGCAGTGATAGAATTCAAATTCACGCCGGGAACGGAAATATGCGTACCCAAACGAATGACGATAATCGCACCCAAGGTGAACAGGATTCGCTTACGCAGTTCCGGAACCTTGAAGAGACTCGCGATCTTCTCCCACATGCCTAAATCACCTCGGCCTTTCCTCCAGCTTCTTCGATCTTACGGGCCGCTTCAGCAGCAAATCGATGAGCGCGCACCACAAGGGGCTTGGTCAGTTCGCCTCGACCGAGGATCTTGACCAATTCAATCTTGCCCTTCACCAAACCGTCTTCGCGAAGACGTTCTGGCGTAATCACTTCATTGGCATCGAATAAGTTATTCAAGGTATCGACGTTGACACACCCATACTCCACGCGAGCGTGGTTGATGAATCCCCTCTTGGGGAAACGCATCCAGATGGGGGTCTGACCACCTTCATAACCAGGTCGCGTGCCACCGCCAGAACGAGAGTTCTGACCGCCATTACCTCGACCCGATTCGTGGCCGCCCAGGCCCGATCCGTATCCTCGGCCAACTCGTTTCTTACGATGCTTCGCTCCCGGAGTGGGGCGCAGATCCTCAAGTCGCATCTTCTACCTCCTGAGTATCCGTCCCAGTACCGAGTAGCTGCTCAACTTCTTGACGGCTCCGCAGCTGCGAGAGCCCCTTCAAAGCAGCTTTCGATAAGGTCAATGGGTTAGTCGTGCCAATCGACTTGGTCAAGATATCCTTGATTCCTGCAAGTCGGCAAATGGCGCCTACCGTGGTGCCAGCAATCAAGCCGGTTCCCGGATACGCAGGCTTCAGCAACACGTTGCCAGCCTTAAATCTACCGTTGATTTCATGAGGAATCGTATGGGCATCCAAGTTGACAGTAACAAGGTTCTTTTTGGCATCACGGATGGCCTGCTGAATAGCGCGTGGGATTTCTGTGGTACTTCCCATGCCTACGCCAACGCGGCCTTTCCCGTCGCCTACGACCATGGTAACGCGAAATCTCAGATTTCGCCCACCCTTGGTAACCTTGCTTACACGGCGGATATCGATGATTTCATTCTCAAACTCATCTTGTATACGTTGATTGCGACGCATCAGAACTGCAATCCCCCTTTGCGACAAGCATCAGCAAAAGCTTTGATGACGCCGTGATAGACGTGTCCGCCGCGATCGAAAACAACGGACGTGACACCCTTGTCTTTCGCGCGTTCCGCTAGAATTGCACCCAATTTCTTGGCAGTAGCAATGTTGGAACCGCGAAGCTCTTCACGAAGCGCTGGCTCAAGCGTAGAGGCTTGCAGTAGCGTGATTCTTGCCTCATCGTCAATAATCTGCACATAGAGATGCCGCAGTGTTTTGGCGATGCACAATCGTGGACGGTCACTGGTTCCGGAAACCTTCTTCCGAAGACGCTTGTGTCGTTTCACGACTTCTGCGGCACGATTAAACCTTGCCATGAATCTCACTCCCCCTACGCAGCACCAGGACCACCCAGTTTTCCAGCCTTCTGAATGACCTGCTCATTCTTATATCGAATACCCTTGCCGTCATAGACGTTGGGTTTTCGGAATTTCCGTATTTCTGCGGCCGACTGTCCGACTGCCTGTCTGTCCGCGCCTCGCACAATGATCTCGTTCGGGTTCGGCACTTCGACTTCCACGCCTTCTGGAATTTCGTATTCCATGGGGTTGGAGTATCCCAGATCAAGAATCAGGGTCGATCCCTGAAGTCTCGCTCGGTATCCCAATCCACGGACAAGCAACCCTTTTTCCCAGCGTTCGGAAACACCATGAACCATGTTGGCTAACAGGCTGCGATACAAACCATGGAAAGCGCGAAATTGCTTGCCTTCCTTGAGACGCGTGACAGTTGCCTCTGCGTCGTCAATGGCGATATGAACCATATCAGAACGGAACGCCTGTTCAAGACGTCCGAATTTGCCCTCGACTGTGAACGAACGACTGTCGACGGTGACCTTCACGCCATCGGGGATCGCAATAGGTACTTTGCCTACTTTAGACATCTTCGATTCTCCCTACCAGACTTCACAAAGGACTTCGCCACCGATACCACGCATCTTGGCGTCCTTGCCTGAAATAATGCCTTGCGATGTCGAAATGATGCTAATGCCCATTCCTCCTAGAGGTTGTGGCACGCTATCCTTTCCGACGTAAACCCTGCGGCTCGGCTTACTGACCAAACGTATCGTGCCAATCGCGCAAACGGTATCCGCGCGGTCGCCTTGATACTTCAATTGGATCTTCAGCTCGGGCTGGGGATCCTTTTCCACAACTTCCAAACCTCGAATGTATCCTTCGGACTCTAAGATTCGGGCAACAGCTTCCTTCATCTTTGAGTGCGGCATGGATACGGACGGATGAAACCGTGTGTTTGCGTTTCGAATCCGCGTTAGCATGTCTCCAATCGGATAAGGAATCATCTTACCAACTCGCCTTCCGTACGCCTGGGATTTCTCCGAGATGTGCCATCTTGCGGAAACAAAGCCGGCAAATGCCAAAATCGCGGATGTAGGCATGAGGGCGCCCACACAGGGAACAACGAGTGTATTTCCGCGAACTGAATTTCGGCTCTCGCTTGGTTTTTACAATCAATGCTGTTCTTGCCATGTCGCCCCCTTAATCGTTAAATGGGAAGCCCATTGCCTTGAGCAATGCATAACCTTCCCGATCTGTTTTTGCTGATGTTCCAATCGTGATATCCATTCCTTGCGACTTCACGACCTCGTTGTAATTGATCTCAGGGAACGACAACTGTTCCTTCAGACCCAACGTGTAGTTTCCTCGTCCATCGAATGCCGATGAAGACAGGCCGCGAAAATCGCGGATTCCTGGCAACACAGCATTGAACAGACGATTCAAGAACTCATAAGCCTGGTGGCCCCGCAAAGTCACCTTACAACCAATGGGATCACCTTGGACAAGCTTGAAATCGGAAATCGACTTCTTCGCCTTGGTGATAATCGGCTTTTGTCCGGTAAGTTTGGTCAGATTCTTGACCGCACCTTCCAGAACCTTGGGGTTGTCTTTGTCGCCAACGCCCATGTTGATCGTGACTTTGGCGATACTGGGGATTTCCATAACATTGGACAATCCGAGCTCGTCTTTCAGCTTTGGAGCAATCTCAGTCTGATACCGTTCGCGCATCATGATTATTCGAAATTCTCCCCGCACTGCTTGCAGCGCCGTAGTTTCTTACCGTCTACTTCTACGAAGCCGACGCGCGTAGGTTCATCGCATTCCGGACAGATCATGAGAAGGTTCGACATATTAATCGTTCCTTCGCGCTGTATGATGCCCGGCTGACGCAGATTCTGCGTTGCCCGCTGGTGCTTGGTGATCATGTGCACGTTCTCAACAATGGCACGACCACGTTCAGGGTGTACAGCGAGCACACGACCGATTTTGCCTCGGTCGTTCCCTGCGATCACCTGAACTCGATCACCTTTCTTTACCTTTTTCATGTCCGCTATCTCCTATAGGACTTCTGGTGCGAGTGAAAGGATGCGCATCATCTTCTTCTCTCGAAGCTCACGCGCCACGGGCCCGAATACACGTGTTCCAATCGGCTCGCCGGCCGGATTGATTAACACAATCGCGTTGTCATCGAAACGAACAGATGTGCCGTCCTTGCGTCGATACGGCTTTCGCGACCGTACAATCACGCCACGGACAATCTCGCCCTTCTCAATATCACTGGTGGGGAGTCGCTTTCGCACGGATGCGACAACAATGTCACCAATAACGCCCTCGCCCCGATTGGACGGCCCAAGCACGTTAATACAACGCACAAGTTTGGCGCCAGAATTATCAGCCACTTTGAGCATCGTTTGCATCTGAATCATGACTAAACCTCCGCTCGCCTAACCACTTCAATCAAACGCCAGCGCTTTAGGCGGCTCAACGGTCGGCATTCTTCAATCTTGACCATGTCGCCGATCGCCGCTGATTCCTGCGGGTCATGCGCATGGAACTTCACATGACGACTGATGTGCTTGCGGTACTTCTTATGCAAGGTGCGCTCTTCCACACGAACAACAATCGTCTGTGTCATCTTGTCGCTAACGACTTCGCCAATCTTCGTCTTCTTCATGAATCCGTCGCCCCCAGCGTGCGCTCTGAGATGATCGTCATCACGCGCGCAATGTCCTTTCGCGTCTTCAGCAGCTCTGCACTATTGTCAAGCTCGCCAGACACGCGCTGGAATCGCAAATTAAAGAGCTTTCGCTTCAGCTCCATTTCCCGTTGGACAAGCTCTTCGGGCGTCAACTCGCGCAATTCACCAGCCTTCATACCTCTCCTCCAAGAACAATCCGCTGTTTGAGCTTCGTACGAATGGGCAGTTTATGGCTGACCAACTCGTGAACTCTCCTAGCTTGTCGCTCTTCAAGACCGGAGATTTCAAACAGAATCGTTCCCGGTCGAACGACTGCAACCCAATGATCAACTGGGCCTTTACCTTTTCCCATACGGGCTTCAGCAGGATGTTGGGTAATCGGCTTGTCAGGGAAGATACGAATCCAAACGCGAGCTCCACGCTGCGTCGTTCGGGCGATCGTCGTTCGGCAAGCTTCGATTTGAGCGCTCGTGATCCACGCACCTTCCAGAGATTGGATACCGTACTCGCCAAATGTAACCTGGGCGCCCCTACTTGCCACGCCCCGTCGTTTTCCGCGGAATGCCTTTCGATGTTTGGTTCGTTTCGGGAATAGTAGTGGCATATTATTTCGCCTCTTCCCTCTGGCCCTTACGCGGATATTCTCCGCGGAAGATCCAAACCTTAACACCGATATTTCCGTACTTCGTACGAGCTTCCACCAAACCGTAGTCGATGTCTGCTCGGATCGTTTGCAGCGGAATCCGGCCTTCCTTCATCGAGATCGAACGGGCAATGTCTGTCCCGCCCAGGCGACCGCTGATCTTAAATTTCACGCCACCTGCGCCAGCAGCCATCACGCGTCGGATAGCTTCTTTCATGGCTCGAGCGGGGGCTGTGCGATTTTCGATCTGGAGAGCCAAGTCTTGCCCCACAAGCAGGGCTTCTAGGTCAGGGCGTTCGATCTCTTGGATCGACACCTTGACAATGCGACCTGTCAGATCCTCAAGCGCTGCCTGAAGAAGTTCGATCTCAGAGCCACCGCGCCCGATGATGATGCCGGGACGCGCCGATCGAATGAGAATCGAAACGCGATCCTCTTTGGATCGCTCAATATTAATTTCAGCAACAGAGGCTCTTCGATATCGCTCAGTAATCAAATTGCGAATTCGTTTATCCTCGTTGATGTATTCCGGGGCCAGTTTGGGGTTATACCAATTGGAAACCCATTTTCGGTTGACCCCAATGCGAAAACCCACTGGATGGATCTTCTGGCCCATTATTCACTCTCCCTATCGCCGACAACGATTGTGATGTGAGTCGTCGGTCGGCGGATGATGTCTGCCCGGCCATATGCACGCGGACGGAGGCGTCGCAGCGCCCTGCCCATATCTGCGGTTGCCTTGACCACATACAGCTCATCTACATTGACGTCGAAGTTGTTCTCGGCATTGGCAATCGCTGATTCCAGCGTCTTGCGAATAGGCCGTGCCGGCTTCTTGCTAGAAAGCTGAACAATACGCAGGGCATCATTGACGTTCTTGCCTCGAATGGCATCAATTACCAATCGAGCCTTTCGCGTAGACATGCGTACATATTTGGCAACAGCTCGTGCTTCCATGATTCGTTCTCCCTACGTCAGGCCAGCAGCCCTCTTCTTCTTCATTCCACCATGGCCACGGAACGTCCGCGTGGGAGCAAATTCTCCCAGCTTGTGTCCAACCATGTTCTCAACGATATAAACGGGCAGATGCTGCTTCCCGTTGTGAACTCTTATCGTCAAGCCGACCATGTCGGGGATGACCATCGAAGCACGTGACCACGTGATGATGTCATCAAGCTCTCCGCGCTTGGCACGTTGAACCTTCTTAAGAAGGCTCTCCTTGACGAACGGTCCTTTGCTTGTCGATCTAGGCATACTCTCTCCTTACCGTCGACCCTTACCGGCCCGCCGTACAATTAAGGCCGTGCTCTTTTTTCGCTTCTTCCGCGTACGTCCACCCTTGGCTAAAACACCTGTCGGTGAAACCTGCGGACGACCGACATGAGCTCGTCCTTCACCACCACCATGCGGGTGATCCACTGGGTTCATCGCAACACCACGTACATGCGGCTTGCGTCCCAGATGCCTCACGCGCCCGGCTTTACCGTGCTTAATATTCTTGTGATCTGGATTGGATACTTCGCCGATTGTGGCCCGGCAGTCCGTGTTGAAAATACGGACTTCACCCGAAGGAAGTCGAATATGCGCACGCTTGCCTTCTTTACCAATTAACTTAGCCGATGTTCCGGCAGACCGGGCAATCTTGCCTCCACTCCCCGGACTGAATTCCAGGTTGTGAATGATCGCGCCCAACGGAATACGTGCCAACGGCATCGAATTACCTACGCGAACTTCTGCGGTTTCGCCCGACTCAACCATAGAACCAATCTCAAGTTGGACTGGAGCCACGATATAGCGCTTTTCACCATCTACATAATGCAGAAGAGTGATCCAAGCCGATCGATTTGGATCGTATTCACGCGTAGCAACGCGAGCAGGAATGCCATCCTTCCCACGCGTAAAATCGATCAGTCGATAACGGCGCTTGTGGCCGCCACCGCGGAAGCGCGATGTAATACGACCCTGGCTGTTGCGTCCGCCTGTTTTGGCGAGCGGTCGCAGCAGCGTCTTCTCAGGTGCGACTTTGCACAGATCCGAAAAATCAGGAAGCTCTGCATGGCGTCGCCCCGGAGACGTTGGATTAAATCGTTTTAGCGTCATGTCCTAGCCTCTCATGATTTCGATACGGTCGCCGGGAGCCAAGCGTACGATTGCCTTGCGCCAGCGCGGGGTTCGTCCCGGCAGCTGACTCATGCGCTCTCGTCGAGGCTTGCCTATTCGATTCGCTGTCCACACTTTTTCGACTTTGACGTCGAACAGGTTTTCAACGGCCTTCCGAATCTGAATTTTGTTTGCACCAAGTGCCACGCGGAACGAATACTTCCGCTCTTCCATTCTCTGCCACGTCTCTTCTGTAAGAATAGGGGCGAGCAGTATATCCTCGTGATGATCAAACCTTGCCATGGCTAAAACCTCTCCGTCAGTTCTTCCACAGCCTTCGCAGTCATGAGAAGATGATCGTGGCGAAGGATGTCATAAACATTGACCCCACCACAGGCAATGCACTTGGCTGTAGGGAGATTGGTGAACGATTTCTTTACGGCACGATTGTACTCGTCCGTTGCAACGACTATCAACGTGTGGCCGGATAGCTCCATACGCTTGAGCATCGCGACAGCTGATTTCGTCTTGGGCGTCTCGAACTGGATCTGGTCTATCAATGAGACATCGCCAGAACTGGCGCGGTCAGATAGAGCAGCAGCAAGTGCGCCCAATTTCATCTTTTTGGTGAGCTTCGATTCATAGGATCGCGGCTTGGGGCCAAACATCGTGCCACCGCCGACCCATACAGGCGAACGACGCGAACCAGCACGTGCTCGACCTGTGCCCTTCTGTCGCCACGGCTTGCGGCCACCGCCGCTCACTTCGCCTCGCGTTTTCGTGGAGGCCGTTCCCTGACGACGATTTCCCATCTGCATTCGCACGACACGATACAGAAGATCTTCGTTAACCTTGGCGGAGAACATCCGATCGTCAAGTGACGTCGTCTGTGGATCGTCCGCGCTGGCAAATGAGTAAAGTTTCGCTTCAGCCATGGCATTTCCCCAATTCAAGAATAGTCCCTCGCGCGCCCGGCGTACACCCCTTGACAACAAGCAGGTTTCGCTCCGGATCGACTCGAAGAATCTTCAATCCCCGCACGGTTTTTCGCTCCGATCCCATCTGTCCGGGGAGCTTCTTCCCTTTAATAACACGACCCGGCTTGACGCAGTTACCTACTGAACCGGGGCGACGGTGAAAATGGGACCCGTGTGATGCTGGACCACCTGCAAAGTTGTATCGCTTGACAACGCCCTGGAAGCCCTTGCCCTTGGACGTGCCAGCAACATCGACTTTGCCACCTTCTTCGAACATATCTACACTCAGCTTGTCGCCAACCGTATAGTCTTCTGGATTGTCAATTCGGATCTCAAACAAGTGACGGTGCGGAGCTACCCCCGCCTTCCCAAAATGTCCAGCGATAGGACGGGTCACCTTCGAATCTTTGACCTCGTCGTATCCAAGTTGCAGCGCGTTATATCCGTCCGATTCGTTCGTTTTGATCTGAACGATCGTACATGGATCCGTTTCAATAACGGTAACGCCAACAGCTTGGTCGTCAACGAAGAGCTGGGTCATCCCAATCTTCCGTCCTAGTATTCCGCGGGCCATGATCTGCCAACCTCCGTCTACAGTTTGATCTCAATATCGATTCCCGTGGGGAGTTCGATATCCATCAAGGAATTGATTGTTTCCGAGGTCGGTTCTTTGATGTCTAGAAGACGTGTATGAATCCGACGCTCGAAGTGCTCCATCGACCGCTTGTCAATATGAGGCGATCGCAGCACAGTATAGATTCGCCGCTGAGTGGGCAGAGGAATAGGGCCAGCAATCTTGGCTCGAGTTTCCTTCGCCGATTCAACAATCTTGCGAATCGAGCTGTCAACGAGCTCGTGGTCATATCCTCGCAGTTTGATACGAATTTTCTCTCTTGCCATTTCTAATATCCTCTGCTTCGAATGATCTTTTCTTTCAGCCCTTCGGGAACGAGATCATAGCGCTCAACGCGCAATGAGTACGTCGCCCTCCCCTGGGTTAAAGAACGCAGCCGTGTGGCATATCCGAAAGTTTCAGCTAGCGGTACTGCTACACGAAGTATCTGTACCGTTTCGCGCTGCTGCAGCTCCCGGATTTCCCCTCGCCTGCGAGCCAGGTCGTCCATCACTTCACCCAAATAGTCCGCCGGTGTGATCACTTCGCCTTCCATGATTGGCTCTAGAAGTTCAAAAGCACCCTCACTGTACGCTCGTTGCAACGCACCTGCTGTTGCAGCCCTAAACGCCAGTTCAGACGAGTCTACTGGATGAAAAGACCCACCGATTACGGTGGCTCCAATATCGGCCAGAGGATAACCGGCAACAGGCCCATTTGTCAACGTACCTCGGAGTGCGCTCTCTATTGCGCTTCGATACTCATTTGGGATGTCTTCCTCGGAGGCAGTAAAGGCAAACGCAAACCCTGAGCCACGCTGGAGTGGCTCTAGATTAATCCTTACATGGGCAAACTGCGATTTGCCTGCCGCTTGTTTATCAAACTGCTCTTCCACCTTTATCGGATGCGTTAACGTCTCTCTGTAGGCTACTTGAGGTTGGCCAACATGTACTTTCATGTTGAACTCGTCACGCAAACGTCGGACAAGAACCTCAAGATGCAGTTCGCCCATTCCTGCGAGAATCGTCTGGTTGGTGAAGTCGTCAATGCTGACATGGAAGGTTGGGTCTTCGAGCGAAAGCGAGTTCAAGGCAGCGAGCAAGTCATCGAATTCGGCTTCAGTTCTCGGCTCCACGGCAATAAAAACGACGGGGTCGGGGAACTCGATCTTCTCAAGAAGAATGGGCGCCGCTTTGGCAGCTAACGTGTCTCCAGTCACCACTGTCTGTGACCCGACAAGGGCCACGATGTCGCCGGCAATCGCTTGCTCAAGTGGGACACGTTGATTGGCGTGCATTCGGAAGATCTTGGAGATACGCATCCCCTTGCCACTCGATACATCGTACGCATGGCCTCCTGAGTCCAATCGCCCCGAGTAGATACGGATAAATACCAGCTGGCCAGCATAGCGATCGGCAACCACTTTGAAGGCAAGGGCCGAGAAAGGTTCATCAGGGTCTGGCCGTCTCTGCTCGTCAGAATCCACACCCTGAATAGCAGGCATATCCAAAGGAGACGGAAGATAGCGAATGATGGCATCCATCAGAAGCTGGACACCCTGATTCTGGAAGGCAGATCCCCCGACAACGGGAATCATGCCAGCTTCGATGCAACCCTTGCGCAACGCGTCATGAAATAGGTCGACGGGAATCTCTTCTTCAGCGAGGAACAACTCCATGATGCGGTCATCGATTTCGGCGACACGTTCGATTGCCAGTTCACGAAGACGCTCAGCTTCATCAAGCAGTGCTTCTGGAATCTCTCTTTTCTCAAACTCGACGCCAAGAGAGTCTTGATCCCACACAAGATACTTCCGCTCAATCAGATCAATCAGACCCTCAGGCCTGCGCTCTTCATTTCGAACAGGCAAGATGAGAGGGACAGCACACACACCGAGCCGATCTTCGATCATCTCGACTGCGCCGATAAAGTTTGATTCGACACGATCCAGCTTATTGATGAATGCGATACGGGGAATATGATAGCGATCGGCTTGCCGCCACACGGTTTCGGATTGAGATTCCACCATCTCTACGCCTGAGAACACGACAACACCGCCGTCGAGAACTCTCAGAGAGCGTTCTACTTCGGCGGTGAAATCAACATGCCCAGGTGTGTCGATAATGTTGATGCGATGATCAAGCCACGTACACGTCGTAGCCGCAGATGTAATGGTGATCCCACGCTCGCGCTCCTGGATCATCCAATCCATCTCGGTGTCGCCCTCATGGACTTCACCCATCTTGTGAATCTGCCCTGTATAGAAAAGGATGCGTTCAGTCGTTGTGGTCTTGCCCGCATCGATATGAGCCATGATGCCAATATTCCTAACTTTGTCTAGGCTCACTGCGGCATCCATAACGCCCTCTCTTCAACGCGATCTCAATCCAACGGAGAAGAGAAAGACAAGAATTCGCTTCGGTCGAATCTACTACCAGCGATAGTGCGCGAACGCCTTGTTTGCCTCAGCCATACGATGTGAATCGAGACGCTTGTTGTACGCTTTTCCCTCTTTGTGGGAAGCGTCCAAAATCTCAGCGGCAAGCTTGGCACCCATGGTGGTTTCCCCTCGGGCACGAGCTGCTGCGACAAGCCATCGTAGGGCAAGCGCAATTTGGCGATCCTGAGGAACTTCGTAAGGTACTTGGTAGTTTGCACCACCAACGCGGCGCGTGCGAACCTCAAGTCGAGGAGAACAGTTGGCAAGGGCTTCGTTGAAGACCTCAAGTGCTGTCTGCTCGCTTCGTTCTTCTACGACGGCAAGCGCATCGTATACGATCCGCTTCGCTGCCGATTTCTTGCCTTCCTGCATGATGTAGTTAATCAGCTTGGCAAGAAGCTGGCTGCCGTACTTCATATCGGGAATTACATTACGTCCGGGTAGTTTCATCAAGCTCTCCTAATTCCCCTTCTTAGCGCCATACTTCGAGCGCCCTTGTTGCCGACCTTCGACACCTTCTGAGTCCAGCGTTCCCCGAACAATGTGATATCTCACACCAGGAAGGTCCTTGACACGGCCACCGCGCACCAACACCATCGAGTGTTCTTGCAAGTTATGTCCTTCGCCACCGATGTAAGCGGACACCTCTCTGCCGTTACTGAGTCGAACACGCGCAACTTTACGGAGTGCGGAGTTCGGCTTCTTGGGCGTTCGCGTGTAAACACGCGTGCAAACGCCTCTTCGCTGCGGGCAGGAATCAAGTTGAGGAGCCTTGCTCTTTTTGCGCTTCGGCTTCCTTCCCATACGGATCAATTGGTTAATCGTCGGCATAGTCTCTCCTAAGAATTGAAACGAATTATAGAACCTGGCTGGATCTCATTCAACCTGACTCGCGGATTCCTTACCGCTCGCTGCAGCAACTTCGGCTTGGAGCAGTTCTTCGGCTCCTAGCGCCTCAGGCTCAATCGCTGGGCCCGGAACCTTAAAGCCTGTCCCTGATGGGATCCGCTTACCTACAATGATACTCGGCTTGAGACCGCTCAGGTCATCGACCTCTCCGCGCAATGCGGCTTCTGAGAGGACTTTCGTCGTGCGCTGGAACGATGCTGCAGATAGCCAGCCTTTGGTTTGCAGCGCAGCTCGAGAGATTCGAAGAAGCTCGCGCTCGCCGTCTGGATAGCTCTTATCGAGCAGCGGCACTTCGACAGATTCTTCGCCATGCATCACGAACACTTTGTCAACTCCGAGCTTTGAAGCTCGTGTGATAATCTCAAGCGTCAACGGCGAACCGCTTGTCGCAATCAGGTGACCAGAAATGGCAACATCCTCAGCCAACGGCTCTTCCAGAACATCCTGTCGCATCCGTTCGGCTTCCTGATTCCACTGGGTAAGCTCTCGAATCTCCTTGCGAAACTCCTCTAGCGTCACAGAGTCACCGAGCAAGAATCGAGAATCGCCGCGATCGATGATCTTGACGTTGTTAAGGATTTGTCGAATGATCACTTCCAGATGTTTATCGTTGATATCAACACCCTGCTGTTTGTAGACCTTGTGAATCTCATCAAGCAGATATTGACGAGTCTTGTTGACGCCAGCCTTTTCCAGAAGCGTATGCGGGGCGACAACGCCCTTGGTGATCAAGTCACCCTCTTCAACCTTGTCTCCCACGCGAACCGTCACAGCCTTGTCAATCTTCACAATACTCTTGGGCTGCAGGTGAACGGTCGCAATCCCCTTCTTCTTGGAGATGGACTCAATCATGACCTCACCCTTGTGGGCGATTTCAAGCGCCAGAACTGTCTCGCCCGACTTGACTTTCGCGCCATGCTTCTTGGCTACGTATAGATCCGATGTCAGCGACATCCGCAGGAAATTGCCATCTGGGTTGTAGACAACGAATCGGTCAGGAAGCAGGAGGACTGTTCCCTCTCCCTCAGCCGCGATGAACACGGGCTTCGATCGCGACGTAAGCTGGTCGCCTTCCTTCACTTTGTCTCCCGCCTCAACCATCAGGCGTGCCCCAAACGGGATTTCGTACTCGGTGATCTCTTTATCATCATCAACGAGAACAAACAGCCGATCCTCGTCTTCAGGAATCTGGACCACAGCGTCTCGATCAGCAACAATACCGTCAATGTTGTATCGCTCTGTCAGCGCCTCGCCTTCTGAGATCCGGTCGCCATCCTTCACCTTGGGCGTAGCACCTAGCGGAAGAACATAGCTGCGATCACCAGCAGACTTATCAGTAATGAATAGCTCTTGAGAGCCATCTTCAGCATCTAGAATATACAGTTCACCCGCACACGGACTCGACGGATTGATCAATGCAGCCACATCAATTTGCTCGCCAGCTTCCGCAGTAAGGATGGATTCAGGCAATCGAGCCATTCGGATCTCTCCTGTGACTTCAACCTGATCATCGCCAGAGGCCGTAGGCATGACGTTGGTAATGTATCCGTCAAGCGGCGAGATGCCGGCTTCTCCACTCTTCATGGTTTTGCGGGCTTCAAACAGTTCCTCGGCTCGAGGCAGGCCCTGCGTAATGTCGTCACCTGCAACACCTCCCGTATGGAAGGTACGCATGGTAAGCTGTGTGCCAGGCTCACCTACGGACTGAGCGGCAATTACGCCTGCAGCTGTTCCCAGCGCGACTGGCTCATGGTTACTCATGTCAAAGCCATAACAGAGCTGACAGACGCCATTGGCTGTTTCACACGTCATGGGAGAGCGAATGGTAATACGAGGTCGAACGATAACGGTCTTGATGCCGCCCGCTTTCAGAGCGTCAATGTGCCGCGGTGTAAGCAGCTCGTCTGTCTTGATAATCACTCGATCCGTTTCCGCATTCTTGATCTCGCCCACACTCTTCGTGCCTATCATGCGCTCGCGCTCTGCGGGCTTCCTCATTGATAGGGAGCATTCCAATCGACCGAGGTGATCGGCCACATCCTGGGAAATCCACTGATTGGCGTCAACAAGCACTTCGCCAGAAGCGGGATCAATGACGGCTTCGGCCGATACGCGACCGTAAATCCGCTCTTCAATCGATTCCATGACGTCTCTCTTGCTGAACCACAGAGGATCAATATCAATGCCTTGGGAGGTTCCACAATCGATTTCGGAAATGATGGTGTCCGAGGATGCGTCAACCAGTCGCCTTGTCAAATAACCAGAGTCGGCTGTCTTTAGTGCTGTATCCGCAGCGCCCTTTCGGCCACCATGCGTCGAGATGAAGTACTCCATCATGTCCAACCCTTCTCGGAAGTTGGAAATGACAGGACGTTCGATAATTTCGCCAGAAGGACCAGCCATCGGGCCACGCATGCCGCAAAGCTGCTTGACCTGATCGGGCCCGCCACGCGCTCCCGATGTCACCATTCCGTAGACAGGATTGAATTGATGCGATTTGAGGTTTGCCATTGTGGCACGTTCAACCTCATCAACGGTTCGCCGCCAAATGCGAATCACAGATTGCTTGCGCTCGTCTTCAGTTGAAAGCCCCATGCGGTACATCGTTTCGATTCGCTGAACGGCTGCTGTCGAATTGTATACAATGCCTTCTTTTTCCTCTGGGATGAGACAGTCCTTGAGAGAAATGGTCAATCCAGATTGGGTTGCATACTTAAATCCGAGATCCTTGAGATCGTCCAGAACATCAGCCGCTTTTGCCCAGCCATATTCGTGATAGCACGTCCGCACAACACGTCGAATCGCCTTGCGCGTCATCTCACGATTGTAGTCTCGGACTGACTCTGGGAAGATCCTATTCAATTCTGCGCGTCCCAGCGTCGTCTCGATGCGTTTACCATCAATGCGAATCTTCACGGGACTGTGCAAATCTAGAATGCCCTCTTCATTGGCCTTCCGTGCTTCGTGGATATCGTGGAACGCCATGCCTGCGCCCTTGCCATCCTTGACCTCAATCGTTAGATAGTAATAGGCATAGACAGGATCCTGCGTCGGAAGACTGATCGGTTCTCCATCAGAAGGCGACAAGATGTTCCGCGGCGAAGCCATAAGCTCGCGCGCTTCTTTGATCGCTTCAGGAGAGAGAGGCAGATGGACAGCCATTTGATCCCCATCGAAGTCTGCATTATAGGGGGGGCAGATCAGCGGGTGAATGTGAATGGCTTCTCCGTCCACAAGGATGGGCTCAAAGGATTGCATGGACAGCCGATGCAAGGTTGGTGCGCGATTCAAGAGGACGGGATGGTCCTTGATGAGCTTGTCTAGGATATCCCATATTTCTGGCATTTCGCCGGCCATCGCCCGATTCTTGATTTCATCGAAATCGGAGAAGGTCGTTGTCTCAAGGTGGTGAAGAATGAATGGCTTGAATAGCTCAAGCGCCATCTTCTTGGGAAGGCCACACTGGTGAAGTTTTAGCGTAGGATCCACGACGATGACGGCTCGACCAGAATAATCCACTCGGCGGCCCAGAAGATTGCGTCGCAAGCGTCCGTGCTTTCCGTGAATTCGTTCAGACAGCGACTTCAACGGGCGGTTATCGCGGCCTCGAATCGGGCTCTCTTTCTTCTCATTGTGGATCAAGGCATCGACGGCTTCTTGCAGCATTCGCCGTTCGTTTCGAAGGATAACCTCAGGCGCACCCATATCGATCAATTTCTTAAGCCGATTGTTACGGTTGATGATTCGGCGATACAGATCATTCAGATCTGTTGTCGCGAACTTTCCACCCTCAAGCTGGATCATGGGACGCAGGTCGGGAGGCAAAACAGGAATGACCTCCATGATCATATCTTGGGCGTTGTTTCCAGATTGGCGCACTTGGTCGACAATCTCCAGCCGACGCGTAATGCGTCGACGATTGCCAACAGCTGTCTCACGATCCAGCTGTGCCGTAAGTGTTCGGTGCAACTCGTTCATATCCAGAACTTCCAGCAGACCCTTCAGCCCTGCTGCACCCGTCGCTGCAATGAACCCGTCTGGATAGACTCTCTCGTAGGCGCGTTTCTCCAAATAGGA
>CAZKDW010000003.1:0-15348 GCA_964551625.1 uncultured Thermotogae bacterium
CTGCGAGGTTCCTATTTATCCTCGACAAGATCCAGTCCGCGGATTTGCACGTCGTTTCGCCAATCATCAAATCCGACGCTGCCGACGAGGTTGGCGTCTTCTGCTTGCTCGAATGGCTCAAGATACTTGGCCATTCGAAAAGCGATGAACGGGACGGAGTGTCCGTTCTGGGTTACGCGACCCTTCAGATGTTGTTTGCGGTTCCCGACAAGAGAGAGATCCGCGAATGTGCACCCTTCGATCAAGAAACGGGGCTCTCGGTTGCCAGGACCATAGGGTCCGAGCGATATCAAATTGGTGAATAACCTCAGATCGATCTCCTGTACGCGGAGTCGCGTGTCTATAGGGGCAGCTGCTTTGGTTTTCATGTCATCGCGGTGCTCTTGGGCGTATTGGAGCAGCTGTGTCTCTAATTCGGCGATGTTCTCATTGGCCACAGAGAATCCAGCAGCCATGCGATGACCGCCGTAACGTATGAGTAGGTCTCTATGCGCGTGCAGACAGGCACTGATGTCAAAGGATCCGACACTTCGGCATGAAGCGCGGCTCACGCGATCGCCTCGAGACATGATGATTGAGGGCACGCCAAATCGATCGGACAGATTCGATGCGACCAATCCGAGAATCCCCTCATTCCAGTACATGCCTCCCAGGATGGCCAATCCGGCTTCCTTGGGATCCATCCCCTTCTCACGAATCTGCTGTTCGGCTTGCGCGATCATGTCCGTTTGGGCGATTTCACGATCTTTGTTGTAATCAATCAAGATCTCTGCCAAGTACTCGGCTTGATCTCTTGCCTCAGTAATCAATAGGAGAAAGGCCACCTTAGGATCTCCCGCTCGATTGGCAGCATTGAGCTTGGGCGCGAGCAAGTAGCCGATGTCCGTGGCATTGATTTTCTTCGCACTGACGGACAGTTTGTCCATGAGCGTGCGCAATCCAAGCGATGAACCCTGTCCTTTGGAGATCAGGGCGAATGCTTCTCGTACAAAGGCTCGATTCTCCGACTCACCCTTATGGGACAAGGGAACGAGATCGGCGATGGTTCCTACAGCCACAAGATCGAGCAGATGAGTGGGCATAGGGTGTCCAAGTCGCTCGTGGAGTCCGCAGATGAGCTTGTAAGCCACGCCGACACCGGCCAAGTGCTTGTTAGGATAGGTATCGCCATCTTGGTGTGCGTCGATGATGGCGACAGCAGGCGGCAGGCTGCCTGTCGGCAAGTGATGATCTGTGATGATGGTATCGATGCCTGCTTGCTTTAGCTGCTCGATCTCTTCTTCGTTGCCGATGCCGCAATCGACTGTGATGACGAGAGAGAATTGCTCCTCAATGGCACGAAGCACGAATGCCTTAGAGAGGCCGTGTCCCCGTGTTCGGTCACCGACATCAACCTTGACTGAATTCTGAGGAAGAAATGGGCGAATGCCTCGATAGAGGACGGCTGATCCTGTGAGGCCGTCTGCATCAAAATCTCCATGAATGAAGATGCGCTCCGAGCGAGCGATAGCTGTCTGAAGACGATCCAGCGCTTCAGGCATTCCCTCCAGCAGAAATGGCGAATGGAAGTTCTGCATGCTGGGATCAATTAGGGCATTCCAATCGACCCCGCCGCGCTGTGCAAGGAGCACGGCAAAGGGGGTTGCACAACTCAAGGATGTTTGGATCGTCGAGACAAGAGATTCACTCGGCAGGGTCGAAACATCCCAGCTTTTCCCCTGCCGGAGGATGGATCTCATTTGGCTGTTTTTCTTCCTCCAGCCTTCATCGTCCATGCGTAGAGAATCGGGTTCGCGATATACATTGAGGAATACGTACCAACGACGACGCCAACGAGCAGTGCTAGCGAGAATCCGCGAAGCACGGCACCTCCGAAGATGAACAGAATGATGACAGGGATGAAGGTCGTGATCGATGTGTTCAATGTGCGGCTCAACGACTGGTTCACAGAATGGTTGATAACCTCGAACACAGATTTACGTTTCTCAATCTTAAAATTCTCGCGAATTCGATCAAAGATCACGATGGTATCGTTCAGTGAATATCCGACGATCGTTAGGAACGCGGCAATGGTGGCAAGATTGACTTCTACCTGGAAGATCGCGAACAAGCCAAGGGCAATGATCACGTCATGTAGAATGGCTGCTACAGCACCGATCGCGTATCGAAGACGGAATCGCCAGGAGATATAGACAAGGATGGCCACCAGCGCCAATAGGACGGCCTGCCAACCTTTTTCTGCTAGCTCTCGACTGACCTGCTGTCCGATGAGACGGCGACTAATTCCCTGATCTTGGACAGGGAAGTCGCGCTGCAGCATGGTGACGATATCATCCGCTATGTCTGAATCGTCCAGCTGCATGGTGATGATCTTCTTGTTGCCTTCGGCATCCTGAATCACGCTTGTGGCCAGATCTGCGTCCCCCGCAGAAATGTCACTTAGTGCGCTACGAAGATCAGCAGTATCAACGGCCTCGGTGAACAGAACTATGAATTCCATCCCTCCGGTGAAGTCGATGCCCATGCGTAGTCCGCGAACCCCTGGGATCAACACGATCATGCTAATCAGAATTAGCACCAGAGATATGGGTAGGAAAATCTTAGTCTTACCGAGGAAATCGAACTGCCGCATGGGGAGCCTCCCTTAAACTGCCTGAATCTTTTGCGTCCACCGAGACTTAATCCGAGCGGCTTTGTTCGGATGAATCGTGTTTCGCTTCGCTGCTTTGTCTACTGCCTTTGCCAATTCTGGCAACAATGCAGTTGCGCCATTCTTGTCTTTCGCTTCGAGTAGAAGACGAATTTGCTTCAATACCCTGCGGATCTCAGCTTTCTTTGATCGATTGAGACCACGGCGCTTGGTGTTCTGACGCAATCTCTTTTTTGCAGAAGCTATATGTGGAATTTGTATCACCTCGTCCATGAATATCGTTTAGAAATGCGCTGTCATAGGACGGGAAATGTTAGCTGACGGCGAGAAGCGAATCAAGCTGGGATGATGTCCCGCTGAATTACATAGGAGCCTGTCTTCTCTGGGCGGGCCCCCCTCTCCCTCCCCGAATTCGTGATTGATGTCCAGATCTGGCTTTTTGAAGTGCCGAGAGTCCGTGGTTAAGGCAATTTCCGGCCATTTTCATTGTTTTTTGCAGATTGTTCCAAAGCGTACTGGCTGCTAGGATGGTTGTGTCAATCAATCAGCATTGTCTCAATCCGGGGGGAGGGGTTCATGCAATACATCGTCAAACGCGATGGTCGTGTCGTATCGTTCGATGAAGCCAAGATCACAACAGCCATCTGGAAAGCCATGAGGTCTGTCAGAGACCCTGATGAAGAAGTCGCTAAGAAGCTATCTCAGCAAGTGGTTGTGGCGCTAGACGCGCGATTCGTTGGCGAGAATCCTACCGTCGAAGAGATTCAAGACCTAGTTGAAGAGACGTTAATTAACGCTGGCTGGTCTCAGATAGCGAAGGCATACATTCTTCATCGCAAGAAGCATGAGGACTTGCGTGAGATGCGGGGCCGACTGACCGAGTTGCCTCTGGTCGAGGATTATCTGAATGATCGAGATTGGCGCATCCGTGAGAACGCGAACATGACGTTCTCCTTGCAGGGACTCAACACGCACATTACCGACAAGATTATCTCCCGCTATTGGTTGGGAAGAATCTATGATGATGAGATCTGCGCTGCGCATGAATCAGGAGATCTACATATTCACGACCTGGGAACCTTGGGGGCCTATTGCGTTGGCTGGGATCTACACGACATCTTGCTTCGGGGATTTCGTGGTGTGCGTGGGAAGATTGAATCGCGGCCTGCCAAGCACTTCCGCGTTGCCCTGCTCCAGATGGTCAATTTTCTCTACACGCTGCAGGGAGAGTCTGCTGGTGCTCAGGCATTGTCGAATGTGGACACATACCTGGCTCCATTCATTCGCGCTGATGGCCTTACGTATGCTGAGATTAAGCAGAATGTACAGGAATTCATCTATAACATGAACGTGCCTACGCGTGTGGGGTTCCAAACGCCATTTACCAACGTGACGATGGATTTGCAGGTCCCCAAACACATGCAGGGTGAGCCCGCAATCATTGGTGGCGTGCTCCAGGACTCTGTGTATGGCGATTTCCAGCCTGAGATGGATCTCTTCAATCGGGCGTTCGCTGAGATTCTTCTTGAAGGCGATATGCAGGGACGACCGTTTACCTTCCCCATTCCTACGTACAACATCACCAAGGAATTCGATTGGGACAACCCCGTACTAGAGCCGTTGTGGGAAGTGACAGCGAAATATGGCATTCCCTACTTCTCCAATTTCATCAATTCTGACATGCATCCTGAAGATGCGCGATCGATGTGTTGTCGGTTGCGTATTGATAACCGCGAGCTGCGATCGCGCGGTGGCGGGTTATTTGGCTCCAATCCACTGACGGGATCCATTGGCGTTGTCACGCTCAATCTCCCTCGATTGGGATACCTTGCTGTAGATGAGGATGACTTCTTCGATCGACTGGGGCAGGTGATGGATCTGGCGAAAGAAGCGTTAATCGTCAAACGCAAGACGTTAGAGGCCCTAACTGAGAACGGTCTGTATCCCTATTCCAAGTACTACCTGGACCGGATCAAGGAATCGACAGGCGGGTATTGGAAGAACCACTTCTCAACGATTGGGATCATTGGCATGAATGAAGCGCTGTTAAATCTGAACGGCAGCACGGTTGCAGACGAAGAAGGGCAAGCGTTCGCGCTTACGGTTCTCAATTGGATGAGAGATCGCATGGGCGACTACCAAGACGAGACGCACGACATCTACAATCTCGAAGCCACGCCCGCTGAAGGAGCCAGCTATCGGTTGGCCATGCGGGACCGTGCTCGATACGCCGATTTGCGGATATACAATCAAGAGGTTTATGGCGGCGAAACGCCCTATTACTCCAATTCCACGCAGCTGCCCGTCGGGCACACAGAAGATCTCTATGCGGCTCTCCGCCTGCAAGATCCATTGCAGACCCGCTATACAGGAGGAACCGTGTTCCATGGATTCCTTGGAGAGCGACTTCCCAGTGCCCAGGCCACCAAGGCGCTGGTGAGGAAAATTGCCGAGACGTTCAAATTGCCCTACTACACGCTCAGCCCCACATTCTCGATTTGTCCTGAACATGGATACCTGATCGGAGAGCAGGAACTTTGCCCCCATTGCCAACGCAAGGCCGAGGTCTATTCTCGCATCGTGGGCTATCTGAGGCCTGTGGAACAGTGGAATGATGGCAAGCAGGCCGAATTTGCCGATCGAAAGCTATTCAAGATAGAGCAGCCACATCAACCGGTCAGCTAGTTCTCAATCTGCATATTGGGGAGCGAGAATCTCATGATTATTGGTGGTATCCAATGGATGACGCTACTGGATTATCCGGGGTGCGTTGCTGCTACCTTGTTCACAGCTGGATGCAATTTCCGATGCCCGTTTTGTCACAATTCTGAGCTTGTCTTGCCGGATCTTGTCACGACGATCGGCGTGAAGCTAGAGGCGGATGTCTTTGACGAACTCTCAGAGCGGCGCGGATTCCTCGATGCCATCGTCATCAGTGGCGGAGAACCCACGCTGCAACCCGACCTGCTTCCCGTGCTTAGTCGAATCAAGAGTCTCGGTTACTTGGTTAAGCTGGATACCAATGGATCACGCCCAGATGTGATTCAGGACATCCTTGAGAAGGGATTGGCCGATTACATAGCCATGGACATCAAGGCGCCCGTCGATAAGTATCAGCAGATCGCCGGGGTCCCTGTGAATACAGACCGAATCCAGCAGTCCGTTTCGCTCATTCAGCAATCGGGAAGACAGTACGAATTTAGGACTACGGCCGCCCCAGGGCTTTCTGAAGGTGATCTGCTCCGAATCGGTGACTGGATAGCAGGCAGTGACGCGTACTGGCTCCAGACGTTTCGTGCGCCGAGTGAGAAACGATTGGTGGATGAAACATGCCGAGAGTCGGATGCCCTAAAGAAGAACGATCTCGAAGCCGTCTGGAATCAACTTCGAGATCGTTTTGATGGTGGAGGCGTTCGCGGCTAAGAGCTCGTTCCCAATCCCACTACAGATCGCACCTGCGCGATCGTCTCTCGGGCAATGGCCTGCGCCTTCTTTGCGCCGAATTGAAGGATATCGACAATGTCGCCAGAGGCTTCTAACTTGGCCCGCTTCTCCTGAATAGGACGAAGGATCTCCATCATCTGCTCGAAGACAGTGTCCTTCAGTTTGGAGTACATCAACGTCCCTGCAGCGAAATCGGATCGCAAAGTATCGGCCAACTCAGCACGTCCCGTGGCTTCTGTCGAGAGTTCGAGAATCTCGAATAAATTGGCCACACCTGGGGACATGGCATCGCCGGATTCCAACCCCATATCCGTGACTGCGGAGCGAACCTTCTTGCGAATTGAGGTTTCAGGCTCCATGACGCCGACGTAGTGTGATTCCCCAGAGGATTTACTCATTTTTCCCATGGGATCGGACAGAGACATGATGCGTCCTCCCTTTTTGCCGACGACGGGCTCGGGTTCAGGGAAGGTTTCGCCAAAACGGCTGTTGAATCGTCGGGCAATGCGGCGCGATAGCTCGAGATGCTGCACCTGATCTTCTCCTACAGGGACCCCTTCAGCCTTGTAGAGCAGAATATCGGCGGCTTGCAGCACAGGGTAGGTGAACAGCCCAGAAGAAATAAACGCTTGCTTGTCTGACTTGTCCTTAAACTGAGTCATTCGAGACAAGTCGCCGAATGAGGTCACACAGCCCAAGATCCAAGCCAATTCCGTGTGTTCGGGCACATCAGATTGGACGAAGAGAATCGTCTTCTCTGGATCAATGCCGGAGGCGATCAAGTCAAGAGCCATGTTCCGCGATGCTTGCCTGAGTGTTGCCGGATCGACATCGATCGTGATGGCGTGGTAGTCGACGATACAGATAATGCATTCGAGATCGTTCTGCATGGCGGCCCAGTTCCGAACAGCCCCAAAGTAGTTCCCAATGTGCAGGGTGCCTGTCGGCTGAATCCCTGAAAAGACGCGCGTAATCATCATCTACCACCTCCTGGTCTTGATGTCTCCGTGGATACGCACGGATTGCTGAAGTATAGGCAGGTTCAGATGTAGTCTGCAAGCGCATTTGGCCAGAGGGAGATTCTTGATTGAGCTTCTCACTCTGGCGTATCATCTGGCGGGTGAGAGATGGAGGCGTCAAACGAGCGCATGCACACAGGACCCAATACGACAACCCACAAGCAAACGATCCAAGCATTGATCTCATCGGGTGTGAACATCATGGACCCGGATCGCACCTACGTTGATCCCAGCGTTCAAGTGGCCCCAGGCGCAGTCCTATTCCCGGGAACCTATTTACGCGGATCGACGCGCATTGCCTCCGAGTGCACGATTGGTCCCGACTGCTGGATTGAAGACTCAGTCATCGAGCGAGGATGCGTGGTTCGATACTCCTGCCTCGAAGGCGCTCGAATTCGCCAGCACTCCACTGTCGGACCCTATGCCCACCTTCGACCAGGAGCCGATGTCGGACCAGATGCCCGCATCGGAAATTTCGTGGAAATCAAAGCCTCCAGACTGGAGCGAGGCGTCAAGGCCGGCCATCTCTCCTACATTGGAGATGCCGATATTGGAGAAGACGCCAATATCGGTGCAGGAACGATTACCTGTAACTACGACGGCAGTAACAAACATCGAACAACGATTGAGTCGGGAGCTTTTATTGGCAGCAACGCCGCGTTGGTCGCCCCCGTAACCATTGGAGAAGGTGCGACAATCTCTGCTGGGTCTACGATTACTGAAGATGTCCCCGCCAAGGGGCTTGCCTTTGGACGTGCGCGACAAGTGAATAAAGCATCCGGCCAAGTGGCCGAGGAGGGCGAGTCGGATGATCAATAGGCACCTGAAACTTATTGCTGGGAATGCCAACCCCCAGTTGGCCCAGGAAATATCATCCGAGCTGGCGATAGAGCCCTGCGATGCCTGCGTCGAAACTTTCAGTGATGGAGAGATTCGCGTTCGCCTTCACGAGACGGTACGAGGTGCCGACGTCTTTGTGCTTCAGCCGACGTGTCCTCCAGTAAACGACAACTTGATGGAATTGCTGATTCTTATTGATGCGCTTCGGCGCGCTTCGGCCCGTAAAGTCGTCGCTGTCGTTCCCTATTATGGATACGGTCGCCAAGACCGCAAGGATATCGGTCGCGTTCCCATCTCAGCTCGGCTGGTTGCAAACATGATTGAGACGGCTGGGGCTGATCGCGTGCTGACGATGGATCTTCACGTCGGGCAAATCCAGGGGTTCTTTAACATCCCAGTGGATAATATGCGGCCTGACTTCATCTTCGCTGACCACATGCGCGCAGTTGTTGGGAACATGGACGACGTCGTCATTGTTGCTCCTGACGTCGGAGCGACGGGGAGAGCCAGGCTACTAGCTGAAAGAGTAGATACACCTCTTGCTGTGCTCGAAAAGCGACGATCCCAAGACGGCAAGTCTGTCAAGGTGTTCAACGTCATCGGTGATGTTGAGGGCAAGCATGCAGTTCTTGTTGATGACATGGTTGCCTCAGGAGGTACGTTGGTCAAGGCGGCTGAGATTCTTCTGGAGACGGGGGCGATTGATGTGTCCGCCTACTGTACCCATGGTATCTTTAGCGGCGATGCAGTTTCGATTCTGGAGGCATCGCCCTTGAAAAGGGTTGTAGTCACCAATACCATCACAAATCAATGCGCTCTGCAGAGTGATAAGATTGACTATGTCTCTGTGGGGGGGCATCTTGCCAAGACGATCCGCCAAGTATTTGAGGATCGTTCGGTAAGCTTGTTGTTCCCTCACTATTAGAAAGAACGATTCGGGGAGTATCGAATGCATACGTTACAGGTTAAGGAAAGAGTTGTCGGAAACGCCCGAGAATTGCGTCGAACGGGATTCGTTCCCGGCGTTGTCTATGGTCCATCCATTGAGTCTATGCCGATCACGATTGGGAAGAAAGATCTGAAGATCCTGTTTTCCCAGATCACGCGAAGTTCGCGGATTAGCCTCGGCATTGATGGCGCGAAGGCACAAGAAATGGACGTCTTTCTCAAGGTGGTGGATTACGATCCGATCACAGATGAGCCAGTTCACGTCGATTTCTTTCACCCAGACGAGAAGAGCCCGGTCAAACTAGATGTTCCTGTCAAAGTCACCGGCGAATGTGAAGGTATCAAGAGCGGAGGCATCCTTAACGTTCTATTCAACACAGTTCCTGTGTATGGACTGGCCGTAGATGTTCCAGCTCTTATTACGCTCGATGTGACGAGCCTTGACATGGGCGACTCGATCTATGTTCGCGACGTGGACTTTGGGGGAGTAGAACCAATGCTTCCTCCGGAACGCACGATCGTAACCGTCATCGCTCCTCGCGGATTGCTTGCTGACGAAGCTGCCGAAGAAGGCGAACTTGCAGAAGGCGAAGAAGGCGAGCTTGCAGAAGGCGAAGAGGGCGAAGCAGGAGCAACAGAAGAAGCTGCTGCAGAGGAATAATCGTGATGAAGGCAGTCTTTGGGCTGGGAAACCCGGGACTGCCTTATTCTCTTACACGACACAATATTGGATTCGAGGTTGTCGACCTGTATCGCAAGGTCCATGGCACTCGAAAGAAGGGGCGGATCGAAGGTTCCGCCCTTGTCTATTCCACTGACACTCTGTTACTCGTCAAGCCGATGACCTACATGAACGAGTCTGGCTTGGCTGTCCGTGCTGTTCTAGACAAGCATGGAGTGGAACCACAAGATGCAATGATTGTGTACGATGACCTGGATCTGGTTCTGGGGCGTATCCGCATCCTGGCTGCAGGTGGCGCGGGTTCGCACAAGGGTATGAAGTCCGTTATCCGAGCTCTGGGAACAGAGGAAATCCCTCGGCTTCGTCTGGGTATTGAAACTGAGAGCCGCGACCAATCAGGTCGTGACTTTGTGTTAGATCGATTTAGCAAACACGAGTGGAACCAGGTACTGCCTGCTGTGAGAAGTGCGGTTGAGGCCATTGACGTCTTTTGTAGCCGCGGAATCGAAGAAGCAATGACTCGATTCAATCGATGGGAATAGCAGTTGCCTGGGTTTGACCGAAGCGTATACTATGTGCGGTTTGGGGAAATCCCCTTCAGGAGGATCTGATGTACGATCGTTTCTCGCGGGAATCGATGGAGATGATTGCCATCTCGCAGGAAGAAGCCGAGGCTTGGAACCACAGTCTTGTTGGCACAGAGCACCTATTGCTCGCGTTCTTGAAAGTCAACGACTCTGAAGTACATCAGTTCCTTACGTCTCAAGGTGTAACCTACGACAAAGTCGCATCCTTGGTTGAAGAAGAGAAGGGCCGCGGCGACGTTCGACTATCAGCTGAGGATCTTGAACCCACACCACGGTTGAAGCGCGTGATGAAGCTCAGTTTCGAAGAGGCCCGACGGTCCAATCTCAATGCCATCCTTCCCGAACACCTGTTGATGGGAATGCTTCGTGAAGGCGAAGGCACAGGCGCGACATTGCTGCACCAGCTGGACGTCGATCTCAATAAGGCGCGCGGCTATTTCCTTCCTTCTTCGGGCGTGGGCATGACCGTCCGTCCTTCACGACGTCAGAAGAAACCCAAAGGCGATCTGTCAGAATTTGGGCGAAACCTCGTTGAAGAAGCTATGGCCGGAAAGCTAGATCCCGTCATCGGTCGCGATGAGGAGACCGAGCGAATTATTCAGACTCTCACACGCCGCAAGAAGAATAACCCAGCACTCATTGGCGAATCCGGCGTCGGGAAGACGGCTGTTGTTGAAGGCCTCGCCCAACGTATTGCAAAGGGTGATGTACCGACCATTCTCCAGAACAAGGAAATCCTGGAATTGGACATGGCCTCCGTGGTTGCAGGGACCAAATATCGTGGCGAGTTCGAGCAACGGCTTAAGACGCTTATCACCAAGGTGTCTGAGTCGGACAACGTCATTCTCTTTATCGATGAACTGCAAACGGTTGTCGGCGCAGGTGGTGCTGAAGGAGCTATCGATGCTTCGTCTATCCTGAAACCGCCGCTGGCATCGGGAGCGATCCAATGTATCGGAACCGCTACATTGGACGAGTATCGCAAGTCCGTGGAAAAGGATCCGGCACTCAAACGACGATTCAAGACAATCTATGTGGAAGAGCCGTCTGTAGAAGAAACGGTACGAATCCTCAAGGGACTTCGGCCTCGCTATGAACAGCATCACGGTGTGAAGATTACGGATGATGCCCTGTATCAGGCCGCTCGACTGACAGATCGCTATGTCACCGATCAGTTTCTGCCTGACAAGGCGATTGATGTTATCGATGAGACAGCCGCCCGGATTAAGCTACAGGGAACGAAACTACCTGATGCCGTTCGCGATCTGCAGGAGCAGGTAGATGCCAGCGAACAGAACGAACAGGAAGCCGTAGCACGGCAAGACTATGAACAAGCCGCCCGCCTGCGGGATGAGAAGGACGCCCTGATCGCTCGCATGAATGAACTATCTGAAGAGGCTTACGAAGGCGCCAAACTGGAAGCTGATGGTAAAGATATCGCGCAAATGGTGTCCGCCTGGACCGGCGTTCCCATTGGCCATGTGGAAGAAGAACAGACTGCCCGCCTTGTCAGCATGGATGAGAAAATTCACGATCGTCTGATCGGGCAGGACGAAGCTGTTCAGGCCGTGTCTCGTTCCATTCGGCGCGCCTATGCGGGTGTCAAGAATCCCAAACGTCCCGTCGGCGTTTTCATGTTCCTTGGTCCGACAGGGGTTGGAAAGACAGAGCTATCCAAGACATTGGCCGAGTTCCTTTTCGGAGACGAAGAGGCGCTCATTCGCGTGGATATGTCTGAATACATGGAGCGATTCTCCGTGTCACGGTTGACGGGGGCTCCTCCAGGCTATGTGGGCTATGAGGAGGCAGGTGAACTGACAGAGAAGGTGCGGCATCGACCCTACTCTGTCATCCTCTTTGACGAGATCGAGAAGGCGCATCGCGATGTGTTCAACATCCTCTTGCAAGTCATGGAAGATGGCATCCTGACGGATTCTCAAGGTCGGCGCGTCGATTTCCGCAATGCTGTGTTGATTATGACGTCCAATGTCGGATCCGAGTTCATTACCGACCGCGATACGCTGGGATTCACGGACAATGTCGACGACTCCGACGAGTCTTACAATGCAATGAAGGACCGCGTGACAGCCGAAGGGCGCAAGGTATTCCGTCCTGAATTCCTCAACCGCCTGGACGATATTATCGTGTTCCATCAGCTGAATAAGCCCCAGGTGAAAGAGATTGCCGATCTCATGGTTCGCGAACTTCAGGCGAGGCTGAAAGAGGAACGAGACGTGAACTTGACACTCGCAGCGTCAGCTTGGGAGTTGCTCATCGACAAGGGATACGACCCCAAATATGGTGCGCGTCCCATGCGACGGGCAATCGAGAGATACATTGAGAACCCGATCTCCGAGGAGATCCTCCTCGGGAAGATCACGTCTGGTGGAACCGTGGTTGCTGAGGCAGATGGTGAAGAGATTCGATTCTCTCATCCCGGCTAGCGATGGCCTTCCTCTGCACGCAATGTGGCCATCGTTCTGTCAAGTGGTTCGGGCGCTGCCCTGATTGTGGGGAATGGAACACGCTAGAAGAGCTGCAGGATGTTGGCAAAGGCGTTGCCTCTGACTCGACGTGGCTGGGCGAAGAGCTGCGGTCGATCTCCAAGATTGATCTGAAGAACGTTCAGCGTCTTCCCTCAGGATTGGCTGAAGTCGATCGTCTGTTGGGCGGTGGGCTTGTTCCCGGAGGTGTGGTGTTGTTCGGCGGTGAGCCGGGCATTGGGAAATCGACGCTGCTCTTGCAAATGGCTGAATCGATGGCTCGCGGCGCTGGCAAGATTCTCTATGTATCGGGAGAGGAATCCGAAGGGCAAGTCAAGCTTCGCGCGGATCGCATTGGCGCGAATTCTGAGCGACTCTTTGTGCTGGCCGAACAATCGCTCCATCGAATTATGAAGGCTGTTGAGACCGTTCAGCCGCTTGTCTTGATCATCGACTCGATTCAAACGACTGCCGACGAGCGAGTGGCTGGCGAGGCAGGGTCCGTGAAACAGCTGCGCGAAGTTAGCTCCTCACTCATCCAACTAACCAAGGCCAAGAACATGGCGACGTTCTTGGTCGGACACATTACGAAAGAGGGTTCGTTTGCAGGGCCCAAGACGGTCGAGCACCTGGTAGATGTCGCTATCTATCTCGAAGGCAGCCGCACAGAAGACGTGCGCATGCTGCGCTCTGTGAAGAACAGGTTCGGAGCTACCAACGAAGTCGCCGTCTTCCAAATGACAGCGAGCGGGCTCGTGGAAATTGAAGATCCGTCTCGTTTTTTCCTCGGTGATAGCGATCGCCCGACGCAGCCGGGATCTGTTTATGTCCCCGTACTTGAAGGCACACGCCCCATCTTGATTGAGCTTCAGGCGCTGGTTTCGCCCACAGGCGGGTATGGTGTGCCTCAAAGACGCTGCACGGGACTTGACGTCAATCGCGTTTTGTTGATGCTTGCAGTCATGGAGAAGCATCTGGACGTTCACATTGGTGGCGCCGATGTCTACATGAACCTTGCCGGTGGTCTCGATGTGCGGGAGAGAGGGACCGATCTGGGTGTAATCGCTGCCGTGCTCTCAAGCCTTCGGAATCGGGCGCTGTCTGGACGTACGGCCGTCGTCGGCGAGGTTGGACTATCGGGCGAGATCCGCCCAGTCCGGCGGTTGAAGGAGCGAATGGGCGAAGCAGGGAAGCTGGGCATTCAGCGCATGATTGTCCCCAAGTCTTCTCGAATCACCAAGCCCAAGGGGCTGGAGATCGTGGAAGTGGAGCACGTATCTGAAGCCATTGAGGCACTGAGTTTCGAGTAGGAGGATGGAATGAACGAAGGGCATTGGATGAAGTTGAAGAAGGCCGTTGAAACCGTACAAGCCCGTCTCGAAACGACGCCAGATGTGGCGATGACCTTGGGCTCGGGATTGTCTGACGCTTTCGGGCAACCGGAAGGCGGAATGACCATCCCCTGCGCAGAGATTCCTGGATTTCCTGTTCCCACGATTGCCGGACACTCTGGAGAGTTTTGGATCGGCCCGCTGTGTGGCAAAACGGTACTCCTCCAACGTGGGCGCGCTCACTACTACGAAGGCAACACGATGGACGATGTCAGTTTTGCTACTCGCATGTTCGCCTTGCTGGGGATTCCAACCCTCATCGTGACCAATGCGTCGGGAGCCATCAATCCCGATTTTCAAGCGGGCGATCTTGTCTTGCTGACCGATCACATCAACATGCTGGGTGTCAATCCGTTGCGTGGTGCAAACATTGAAGAACTGGGTCCACGCTTCCCTGACATGTCTGCCGCCTATACGCCAGAGATGCGTGCGATGGCCAAGGCTGTGGCTGCTGCAGAAGGCATCGAGGTAAAGGAAGGCGTGTACTTGGCAGCACTTGGCCCGTCGTATGAGACGCCTGCCGAAATCAGAGCATTTCACACGATGGGAGCGGACTTGGTGGGTATGTCGACGGCACCAGAAGTCATCGTAGCTGCGCATGCAGGAATGAAGGTGTTGGGACTGTCGATTGCCACCAATTTGGCAGCGGGCGTGGATCCGACAGCCACCCTGACACACGAAGAAGTGATCGAAACAACGCAGCGGAAAGGTGCTGAAATGCGCCGATTGCTTATGGGGATCCTGGAGAAGTTGTAACCTCACAACCGCACAGAAGTACTGTTTTTCTGGGCTCGTTGAAACAGTCACCTGCGCCGGTATAATGTCGCCGCCGTTCGGAATTCGCACGTGCTTTCTTTGCCGATCGGCTGACCGCTTACTAGATTGCAGGAGGTTTACCCAATGGCCAATGTGCCTACGCTGAACCCGTTTGAGATCTCTCAACGGCAACTCGACATGGCTGCGAAGAAGCTGGATCTTGACCCACAAGTTCATGCACTTCTTCGTGAACCGCTTCGGATCCTCGAAGTCCACTTCCCTGTCCGAATGGACGACGGCGTCTACAAGACATTCACCGGATTCCGAGTGCAGTACAACGATGCCCGAGGACCAACGAAGGGCGGACTCCGCTTCCATCCGGAAGAGACGATTGACACTGTCAAAGCGCTTGCTGCCTGGATGACTTGGAAGACGGCTGTTGTTGACATCCCTTATGGTGGTGGCAAGGGCGGCGTCATCTGCAACCCGAAGGAGCTTTCGGCGAGAGAGCTTGAAGGCATCGCTCGCGGATACGTCCGAGCTGTCGG
>CAZKDW010000003.1:15448-21964 GCA_964551625.1 uncultured Thermotogae bacterium
AGCTTTCGGCGAGAGAGCTTGAAGGCATCGCTCGCGGATACGTCCGAGCTGTCGGTCGCTTCATCGGCCCAGAAAGAGACATCCCAGCACCCGACGTCTATACCACACCGCAGATCATGGGTTGGATGATGGACGAATACTCCAAGATCGTCGGCTATAACGCCCCTGGTGTTATTACAGGCAAGCCCATCCCGTTGGGTGGCTCGCTCGGACGCGGAGACGCGACGGCGCGCGGAGCTGTTTATTGCATCATCGAAGCCGCCAATGAACTCGGCATCGATCTTAAGGGCGCGACTGTTGCCATTCAGGGTTACGGAAACGCTGGCTACTACTGCGGTACGCTGATGGAAGAACTCGCGGGTGCCAAAGTTGTGGCAGTGACTGACTCGCGCGGTGGTATCTATGACGCAAACGGCATTGACCCGGAAGCTGCATTCCAGCACAAGAAGCAGAGTGGCTCGCTTGCCGGATTCGGTGGCCACAAGGCGATTACCAACGACGAAGTCCTTGAATTGGACGTCGATGTACTGATCCCCGCTGCTATCGAAAGCGTCATTACGGACAGGAATGCAGCCAACGTGAAGGCCAAGATCGTTGCCGAAGCCGCCAATGGTCCGACAACGCCTGAAGCTGACGAGATCCTGCATGGCAAGGGTATCTACGTCATTCCTGACTTCCTCTGTAATGCAGGTGGCGTGACTGTATCTTACTTCGAGTGGGTCCAGAACATCGGTGGCTACTACTGGCCGATCGAAGATGTCCACACCCAGCTCAAGGCCAAGATGGTGAAGGCCTTCCATGAGACGCATGACATGGCCAAGCTGCACAACGTCGATAACCGCATTGGTGCCTACATGGTGTCTGTCCAGCGGGTTGCCGAAGCCATGAAGCTGCGTGGGTGGGTCTAGATTCTACATCGTGGGCATAGTTGTAAGCCCATGAGCAAAGATTATAATTCGAGCGGGGACCTTGAACAGAGGTTCCCGCTTTTCTACGCCTGCAGATGAGGGAGGCAAGAATGCAAGGATGCATGAAGGCACGAAGCGGTGAGCAAGAGACCGTTGATGCTTTCTTGGCCAAGGTTTTTCCGTCTCTTGAGGCCAAAGGAATTGAAGAGCTCGCTCGGATTGCTCTAAGAACCCACTATGGTGAGGATGAACTCATCGCACAAGAGGGTTCCTACGCTTCGGGAATCTACATCGTCAAGTCAGGCCTCGTGAAGATCGGGAAGTATTCCAGCAAGGGACGCAGTAAACGCTGCCTCCGATTTCTTGCAGGTGGCGAGATGTTCGGATTGGAAGCTGTCTTTCTTGAACGGGAGCCCGTGAACGTACAGTTTGCCAAGACCCTCATTGAATCAACACTCGTCTTTTTCGAACGATCCAACATCCTTGCGTTTACCAAGGATCATCCTCGAATCTTTAGAGATCTCAATCGATGGCTGTCGCGAGAAGTGATCATGCTTGAATTCAAGCTGACTCGGGAAACTGTCGAAACATTGGATCGCAATCTTGCTCTCCTGCTCCTGGCGTTGGGTAACAAGTACGGCGTCTGCGAACAGGATGAGCTCCACTTAGACCTTCCTATTTCGAGGCAAACCATGGGCGAGATGCTTGGTGTGTCGGTGGAAACGTTGATGCGAGGACTCAAACGCTTTCGAGAGTTGGGATTCATTGGCCCGGAGCATGGAAAGATCACGATCTTAGATTCAGAGCGTCTTGCCGATCGAGCACGCGTGAGCGACTTCTACTTGTCGATCATAGAAGAGACCCTGTAAACGTTACCCTGCAGATGCAAACGCGTTCTCGATGATCTGACGTACTTCCTCTTCATCAAATGCAATGCCTGTTTCGTCTATCTCTAGTTGCTGAATGACTTGTCTTGCCTGGCGAAGCTGTCTTGTTGACATGCAAAGCAAATCGCCGAGCGCGCGCTGCGAAATCTCAATCGGAAGGGTAACTCTGCCGTCATCAGCAGATAGCCTGCCTGCTTCTTTCAGCGCCAGAAGCAAGCGGCACAGCTGCGCTTCGACAGATGCTTGCTGGCGCGGATCCTTGCGTGTTTGAACACCTCGTGACACAGCGTATTGGAGCAGGGATCGCAGAAGAACGGGATGATCATCAAGTGCCAATGCGAATTGGCGTTTCTCGACGAACAACAGATTCACGCTAGTCAGTGCGCGGCAGAGCGAGATCGAAAGGCCTGCCGAGTTCTCTTCCAAGATCTCAAGCCCAATGAGGTCTCCGGCCCCTAGGATATCGCTGTTTCTTGGCTGGCCTGACGGAGCCAACATCATGTCAGAGGCAATGCCTTGAACAACGATGTGGATTCCAGCCGCGTAACTTCCTGCCTGACAGATCATCTCCCCGGGTGCGTAAGTAATCTGCAGGGGCTGATAGGAATGGAGGATCGCCTCCCATTCAGCAGGATGTTGGAGTGTCATAGGACGTTGTTTAATCATCTCCTTTACTGTAGTAGCAGGCAGGATGATCCTCAATGCTAGACGACGTAGGCTGAGTCCACTCTTCACGCAAGAATGAGCGTTCATTGGCTCAAACGCGGGTGTCATGTGAAAGGCACGGCGATGTCACAAGGAGGAGCCGGAAGAGCAGTAAGCGTCGATGGGAATGGTCTCCTAGTGCCAAGTTGACAGTCGTATGGCCGACAAATGCGTGCAAGGCGGAACACGATCGCCTGGAATAACCCGCTCGATTTGATGTCGTCTAACGTAACGTGCGAAGAGGGTGACAAGTACTCTTTGCGTCGGAGGTGACCGCCAAATGGCGACTCACGAGACAGCGAGGATGGTTTCAGAACGTATCAAAGACACGGCAATCAATCCGTATGAAATGATGCTTCAGCAGTTGGACATGGTTCGTGAGTACACGAACATTCCTGATGGGATCTGGCAGATCCTTCGAAACCCCGAACGATCGCTTGAAGTCAGCATCCCATTGAAAAAGGATGATGGGAGTGTTGAGGTGTTCACGGGATATCGAGTGCAGCACAGCAGTGCTCGCGGTCCGTGTAAAGGAGGAATTCGCTTCCACCCTGGCGTAACCCCAGAAGAGGTCAAGGCACTTGCTGGATGGATGACCTGGAAGTGCGCTGTTGTCAATATTCCCTATGGCGGTAGCAAGGGCGGAATCAGTTGCGATCCAACGCGCTTCTCCAGAAACGAGCTTGAGCGGATCACTCGGCGATATGCAGCGATGATCTATCCGCTCATTGGCACGCGCCGCGATATCCCAGCGCCCGATGTGAATACCAATGCTCAGGTCATGAACTGGATTGTCGATACGGTTCAAGTCTTATCCGGCGAATCGAATCCTGGTATTGTCACAGGGAAATCGATCGAAGTCGGCGGTGCGTTGGGGCGCCATGAGGCGACGGGTCGAGGAGTTATGTTCACAACCCTTGGCGTGCTGCAAAGGCTGGGAATCGAAGTCGAAGGCGTTCGAGTTGCCGTCCAGGGATTTGGAAACGTTGGCTCGATTGCCGCGCGACTTCTGGCAGAGGAAGGCGCGAAGATCGTTGGAATCAGCGATGTGTCCGGTGCCTATCACTGCCCAGCAGGATTCGATATGCAACAGGTCTTGTCCTACGTTGAATCCTCGCCTGGCCACTTGCTTGCTGGGCTTTCACATCCGGGGACAGAAGAGATCTCCAACGACGAGCTCCTGACATTGGATGTTGACGTGCTGATTCCGGCTGCGCTGGAAGCGCAAATTACAGCCGCGAATGCGGGCGACGTTCAAGCTCGCGTTATTGTTGAAGGTGCCAATGGACCGACAACGCCCGAAGCGGATCTCATTCTTGGAGAAAAGGGGACGACGATTGTCCCTGACATTCTTGCCAATGCTGGCGGCGTTGTCTGCTCGTACTTTGAGTGGGTTCAGAACATTCAATGCTTCCCATGGGAAGAGGAAGAGACCAACCAACGTCTGGGACGAATCCTCCAGCGTGCGCTTCGAGAAGTATGGACGCTTGCCGAAGAGAGAGAAATATCCCTTCGTCTAGCAGCCTTCATTCTTGGTGTCGAACGAGTGGCTACAGCCATTCAGCTACGTGGAGTTTTCCCGTAGAGAGGAGCGCGTTGTGCCCTATCGAACGCTGAGTGAGTTCGTTCCAGCCGAAGTGCCAACCGAGACGCTGTTCGAACAAGCCATTGAAGGATGTTCCCACAGCTTTGGGCTCTCCGCTGCAGCTGTGCTGCAGCGGCTGGAAGAGGGAGATCGCCGGATGCATAGCACCTTTCGTTATGGCGTTGCGAAGGGCTTGAGTAGCTATCTAGCGAGTCTCGGATCTACGTTCCACGAAGTGTACGTATATGGTAGCTCGATCAAAGAAGGAGCCAATCCGGCTTCTGACATTGACATCATTGTTGTCGTTGAGCGAAGGCGGGATGAGATTAAACATCTCCTTAAGAGGCTTGATTTGTCGATTACCGCACACTATCGGCGCTTGCTTGGCCTCGATCCTGGACCGGTTTCTCTGCTTGATGTCCAAGTTGTTGATAGAAAAGAACAGGCCGAACGTTCAGGCTACGGCGCAGTGTTGGAAGGACTTCACACACGCCCGATTTGCCTGTGGCGTTCTGATCCTGCAAATCTGGGGGCTTTCCGTAAGGAAGGCCCCCAGCGGTCACTTAACACACCGTCATCGACAACGGTTGCTACTTGACGTTAATGAAGAACTGCTTCATCTCTGTCGGATGGTACGGGTCAAACTGAACAATACTTAGTACATCGATGTGCGTTTGGCTCCCGGGATTGACACAGCGTGTCGCCCCGATATCTGTCTTGTAATCTCCCAGAACGACGGCTTCATGGCAATGGCCGCTCAAGGCAAGGTGCGGTTGCTCGCGTTTGATAAACCGCTGAATTTCACTGCTCCCGATGTGATCAGGCAGGGCGACAAAGTCGAATCGGCCTTGAGGCGCGATTTGATCGAGAGGCGTGTTGTAGGGAGGAGCATGAAACAGATGAATCGTTCTTGAGGGATCATAATTCTCATCTGTAGAAGACGCCCACTTGGCCAAGTAACCGGAGAAGTCGGAGAGATCCTCTTCAATCGTTGAGTCAAAGCGCGGTTCCACGGTTCGAATGCCCGATGAGCCGATATCCAGTAGTGACTCCATCCCTGGAGGCATCAGCCCAACTCGGTTTTCATGCTTCACCCAATCCATCAACAAACCGCCACCAATCGGAATATAAGGATAGCCAGCCACAAACAACTGAGGAACCTCATCGGGGAAGAACGTTCGTATCTGTTTCGCATTGCGAAACTCGACCATCCGGTCATTCATCAGATGGAAGTTGCGCGTTGCATCATCAAATGCTTGAAGCAAGGGTTCATTCGCTCTGCGGTCATCGTTTCCCATGATTGTGTAGATATTCGTGTGATGGTGACTGTTCAAGAACAGGTCGAACATGGGAATGAAGACATCAGAGAAGAACGTGCGCTGATGATCGAGGGCTTCCTCAACGCCGACAGACGAGATGTCCGTGGGGTCGTGGAGCCCGGGCGCGAGGTCACCGGCAATGAAGACAGATGAGATCTTCCACAGATCTACAATCCGCAGCAAAAGTTCGTACAATTGGCTATTGCCATGAAGATCGGAGACCACAATGGCGTTCATGATGTGGCAAAAGAGTATCTCGACTCGACTCCGCGAGCAAGGTCCAGCTGTCTGCGTATGAGGATATGGCACGAGAAGTGCGACTCGAGCAGGCAACTTTGCAGCTCACTGAACATTGTAGCATCGGAAGCTGTAACAACGAAGAGGCATCTTCTCGTATGATACACCCATGACGGATCGATCTGAATTGGCTGCACAACATACGACCGAGCATATCCTGAACGCTGTGATGCAGCGAGATTTCGCGACGGGGCGGAGTGTCGGCGCGCACTTCGGGCCTAAGAAATCCAAGTGTGATTACCGACTTAACCGACCGCTTTCGGATGAGGATCTGGCCAAGATTGAGACTGCCGTCAACATCGAGATCCAGGCTGATCATCAAGTGACGACATTTGAGATCTCACGAAAAGAGGCAGATGCTAGCTACAACATGGGCAAGGTGCCCGATTCCGCGACGACCATTCGCATCGTGAAGATCGGGGATCTGGATGTCATCCCATGCGTTGGCCAGCATGTTGAGCACACAGGCCAGATCGGGAGGTTTGTCATTCGCAGTGCTGACATGAAGGACGAGACCACCCTTCGGATTCGATTTGCGTTAGAACCAAGCGAGAAGAGTGAACCATGAAGACCATGAAGGAAAAGCAACATCCAGACCATCTCTCGCAAAGCCGCAAAGGGCGCAAAGAACAGCGGTAATCTTGTTACTGCGCAATCCTAAGAGCAGACCAAGCGAAGGGAAGACCGACACTAGATCTTCTCCCGCATGAGTCGGTGAACTGAGGTCAAAAACCTCAGTTCATTGGAGTTTGGCATGACTTCATGCCAAACGTCCACGTTGGTGACGCAAAGGGAGTGGATCAGTCGGTTCTCTC
>CAZKDW010000004.1:0-1913 GCA_964551625.1 uncultured Thermotogae bacterium
GGTGTCGGCGTTTTTCACCTCTCGGGCTGACTCTCAGGAATCGGTGCTTTGTCGCGTGGGAACTCGGGAACTCTTCGAGTTCCTTGGAGAATAGCTCGGCTGGCGCCTCGCTGTTGCGTCACGGATTTGAGTGCAATGGCTGACCATCTCTCTAAGTTGATTCTCGCTGTGAACGTGTCGGATTGGACATTCGCGCTTCTGTTGCGTGGGAGCCCGGGAACCCAATCTGGTTGATTGGGTTCCTTGGGAACTCTTCGAGTTCCTTGGAGAATGGATAGATTGCCCATTCTCTAAGTTGGTTCTCGCTGTGAACGTGTCGGATTGGACATCCGTACTTGTCGGGCGCAAGACAGTTGCGAGACAAGCACGACGGATTGGACATCCGCGCTTGGTGCATTAACGACATACGTGCGATAATACGTGATCATGCCTGTACTGAATCGAATTGGGAAAATCAGAAAGCGCAATCATGCGCTCGTTACTTTTGACCCCGCCAAGATCCTTCGCGCGATTAAGCGGGGAGCTGACTCTGCCGGTGGCTTTGCACCGGATTACCTGCCAGAGATTAATGAGAAAATCTTTGCTGCCGGCGGGACGGATCATGGGATTGCCGAATTTCTTGCCGACCTTGTTGTTCTGTGCCTCAATGCAGACCAGCGGCACTTGGTGACCAACTTCCCGCCGACTGTCGAAGAAATCCAAGATACAGTGCTTCATGTTCTGAGAAGCAACGGATTCACGACCGTGGCTGACGCCTACACGAGTTTCCGCTGGGGGCATCATTGGGTTCGCGAGGGCGCTATTACGCAAGAGCAGTTTGCACGTAACGGCTATCCCAAAGAAACGATGGATCCTTTGCTTGAGTGGAATCGCCAGCGTGGCTGTGACACAGTTGAAGGGCTGAATGATATTACCCAGGCTGGCAAGCTGAAGGGCCTCATTGACGAGTCGCTTGATCGCTATGAGACGACGTTGGATGGCGTCGCGGATCGTTTGCTTGAACGAATCGAATCCGGTGACGACATCCGAATGATCTGGGTTTCTGGACCATCATCATCAGGTAAGACGACGACCACTGTGAAGGTGACGGAACGACTTCGAAAACACGGCTTGCGATTCCTCATGTTGAACTTGGATGACTATTTCTGGTCGCTGATTGAGCATCCTTCAGATTGGATTGACGATCGCAATTACGAAACACCTGAAGCGTTGGATATCCAGTTGCTGAACGAGCACCTGCTTGCGCTGCTTGGTGGAGAGACGATCGACAAGCCTGTGTACAGCTTCAAGGAAGGCCATCGGGTTGGAACGGTTCCCGTACGGAGGGAGCCTGATCAGATCCTCGTACTCGACTGTCTGCACGGTTTCTATCCACCGATTTCTGAGGGCATTGATCCGTCGCACATCTTCAGGCTGTACATCGAAGCAATGAATCCGTTATTTGAGCCTCACCCGCTCATTCCGCTGTATCAGGGAGATCTGTCGGATCGCCGATTGACGCGCTTTGAGGATATTCGCCTGCTGCGTCGAACGCTTCGTGATACCAAGCACCGTAACCATCCGCCGCTGGCAACACTGCTTCATTGGCATTATGTGAGAGCTGGCGAGCTGTTCTCGATTATCCCCTTGAAGGGGATGGCGGATGCCATTGTCAATGGTGGCATGCCTTTCGATCTGCCGATTCTGAAGCCGTTCTTCACAGGCACTGAGGGAGTCTGGCCGAAAGAAGAGGAGCTGACACTCTATCCTTCTTATCTGGATGCTCGAATACGCTATCGACGCGTGCAGAGCCTGCTGGATTCGGTTGTCGGAGTGACAGAGGCTCAAGTGGCTGACACGTCGTTTATTCCTGGCGATTCAGTGGTGCGAGAGTTTGTCGGGGGAAGCACGATCAAGATTCCCCACAACGACTA
>CAZKDW010000004.1:2013-17052 GCA_964551625.1 uncultured Thermotogae bacterium
ACGTTTGTTGAAAGCTTCGGGATCACCTCGTACTCTACGTTGTAGGGAGTGACTGCATGCCTGCCAATCTGACAGCCGATTTCATCAAAGCTCGCAACAAGCTGCGCCAGGCCAAGTCGCCGGAAGAGAAACTCGCGGCTTTGGAGGAGATGCTGGCCACGATTCCCAAACACAAGGGAACCGACCACATGCAGGCCGACATCAAGAAGCGCATTGCAAAGGCACGTGGCGCATCGGGCGGATCCAAGAAGGGGAAGTCGAGCTCGTACGAGCACATTCCCAAGGATGGCGCTGGCCAGATCGTGTTGGTGGGACCGCCCAATGCAGGCAAGTCATCTCTGATTGCTGCGCTGACCAATGCAAAGCCAGAAATCGCGACCTACCCGTTTTCGACGATGATTCCTGCGCCCGGCATGATGGCGTACGAAGATATCGTGATTCAGCTGATTGATCTTCCGCCACTGGCCCCCGATTACACGGAGTCTTGGGTCTATAGCCTGATTCGATCGTGCGACCTGGCGCTGGTTGTCCTTGATGCTTCTGACGGAGAATTGCTAAGGGATGAGTACGACGAATTACTGGCTCAACTGGAAGAGAAGAACATCTGCCTTGTGCAGGAATGCGCAGAAGCAACGGACGATCGAGTTCTGCAAATCCGGGCAAGAATCCTGCTGGCGAAATCCGATCTTGCTGATGCTGAGACAATCCGGGACGCTGCAGCCAGCTTGCCTCTGCCATCGTTGGCCATCTCGGCTACCACGGGTGCAGGTCTCGACGAGATGAAGAAGGCGCTGTTCGAATCACTGAATATGGTGCGCATCTACACCAAGCTCCCCGGACAAAAGCCAGATATGACAGAGCCCTACACACTGCCAGTGGGAAGCCAGGCGATCGATGGTGTGAAGGCTGTCCATCGTGAGTTTTCAGAGCGGCTGAAATATGTGCGTATTTGGGGTTCTGGGCGATTCGATGGCCAACAGGTGCCCAGCGATCACGTGTTGGAGGATGGCGACGTGATTGAGGTTCATCTTCGCAAACAGGCAACCAATCCCTAGTGGGGCCTGCCTGTAACTCGCTATGCGCTGCCTGCCTCTATGCTGAGGATGGCTCCCCGAACACACATGGCAACCACACTTCGTTCAGCCTCTTTCAGGCCAGCGTAGCGCGGGCGATTGAGAATCTGTTTGACGATGTCGTCAGATGCTAGAGATGTCCGAAGCGTGCGGATGTCATCAAACCACTCGATGAGCCGCCGTTCGTAGTCATTCAAGTGCGAGAGGGCGTCGTCTGTCATCCCGAAGTGAGTGAAGGCAAGATAGGTGGGTGCCAGACGTTTCAGTGTGGCCAGTGTTTGCAGTCCGCGAGCAAGATCGAATCGCGGCGGCGGCGTCAGAGGGACATCCGCAGGATTATTCCAGTTTCCGGCTGCATCTCCTGTGAACAGTGTGCGACTCGTTCGTTCGTAATAGCACACGTGGTGGGAGGCATGTCCAGGCGTAGCGATGACTTCCAATTGAATCTCGTGTCCCAGATCAAAGACCTCTCCACCTGTCACAGGCAGCAACTGCTGTTCAGGAATGGGCAAAGGTTCTCCATAGCGAGGGAAGAGATCGGGCGCTGCACAGCGTACGCCTTCGATGAGCTGGCTTGGATTCGCCAGATGGCGAGCGCCGCGCTCATGTACCACGATCTTTGCATCGGGGAACGCTCGTGCCAGATGGCCGGCTCCACCCGCATGATCGAGATGAATGTGCGTCAGGAAGATGAAAGCGGGAGATACTGCAGTCCCGCCGCTTGCTCTAAGCTGCTGAAGCGTTCCCTCGGCTGCCGTGGCAGTACCGGACTCAATCAGTGCCAGCTGGGAGCCGTGTATCAGATAAATAGCTCCGGTTCTTGGCAAGCCGAATTGCTGCGCATCAAGGACATCTATGGTTGGAGCAGACATGATCCTCCAGGATACAGGGGTTAGAACAGTCCGAGGCGAATGGCCACGAGCAAGGCGACGGATCCCAATCCACACGTTGCGAGGGCTATCCACGTGCCGCTTGCAGCCCAGCGCCGGAATGTGAGTTTGTCGCCCAAAGAGTCAGACAAACTAACGATGACAACGTTGGCTGCAGACCCTAGCGGTGTCAGGTTTGCCCCAAAGCCGACGCCAATGGCCAGCGCCCACCACAGTGGTCCCACATCAATTCCCTGGGCTGTCAAGCTCTTGAGAATGGGTAACATAGCGATGGTGAATGGAACGTTGCTGATGACGCCCGAAGCTAGGGCTCCCACCCAGAGGACGACAATGGCTGCCAGAGCAATCCCATGTTGAGAAAGCGCGGCAATGCCAGATCCCAGCGTGTCAATGACACCCGATGCTTCCAGACCGCCGACAATAACGAACAGGGCGATAAAAAACAGCAGGACGTCCCAATGGACCTCCTGAAGAATCTTGTCGAAGTCGGGTTTGACCCACAGTAGTCCCATGCAAGCGCCAATGAGCGCGACCAAGCCTGGTTCCAGTCCGATCCACTCATGGATGAAGAACAGCACAATCGTCACAGTGAGCGTAACCAACATGCGCCGCGTTGTCAGCGGATCAAGAATGGCTCGTTTCGCATCCATCTCCATGAGACTTTCGACATTTGATGGCTCCTTGGCCAGATCCTTTCGGAATAGTAAGAGAAGCAGCCCTTGAGCAAGCAGCCATGCCAGCAAGACGATGGGTGCGAGATGGATAAGAAAATCCAAGAATCCGAAACCAGCTGCCGACCCGATAAGAATGTTGGGGGGATCGCCAATGAGTGTGGCCACGCCCCCGATATTGGAGAGCAAGACCTCTGACATGAGAAAGGGAAATGGAGAGATACCGAGAATGTCAGCCAAGGATACTGTGACGGGAACGATGATAATGATGGTCGTGACATTGTCGAGCACCATGGAAACCAGAGATGTCACCAAGCCGAGGTAGATGAAGAGAACCCAAGGTTTCCCCTTCGCGAGTTTGGCTGCACGAATGGCCAAGTACTGGAAAAACCCAGTCTCCTTAAATAGCCCCACCACCAACATCATCCCAAGCAACAGCATGATCGTGTCAAAATCAACAGAATAGACAGCTTGATGGGCATCATAAAACGAGAGCCATGTTCCAAAGGCAATCATCAGAACGGCTCCTGAAATGGCGACGATCGCTCGATGAACTCGAGTCAGGAAGATCCCCACGTAGGTCAACACAAACGCGAGAATCGAAATAACAAATGGTCCCATGGCTGCGTCTTTCATGTAGCGATCAACTCGGTTCCTGAAGAATGCACGATGCTACTATCAATGATAGAAGGGTTCAAACTCGTTTGCTGACTGAGTGCCTCTTGACCGTCCTCTCTGATAAGGACATGGGCGGCAAAAAGACGGAGCGGGGGAGTTGTTCCCCCGCCCGCGACCTTGCTAAAGGAGGTTCTGTTGGGAAATGCTTGAGACCCCTCATCTCGGAGTGAGCGCATCCCGTATGGTATGGAGCAGTTTGAGGTGTGAAGGAAGAGATCGTGAAGACTCGATTGAATCCTTCGGCAGTTCGGCCGCCCTGGGAGGTGATCCTTTAGGCCCGTAGCTTTGCGCCCTACCCTTTCGGGGAGTTTGCCCTTTCTGGCTCAATACTCCCGGAGTATACGTGCGAAGGCATGATTGGGCAATAAACGTCAGGAAGCGCCGAGAAACGATACTCGGCTGAGTTGAACGCACAGGCAGTTTCAGGAGAATGAAAGCATGACTGACGATGTGATGCGTCTCTTTCAACCGCCCGTTTCGCAATGGTTTGTCGAAACGTTTGCTGCGCCAACGCCGCCGCAGATCCTCGGCTGGCCCCACATTGCTGCAGGTGAACATACGCTCATCCTCTCGCCTACAGGGTCAGGCAAGACGCTGGCCGCATTCCTTTGTGCCATTGACTCTGTCATTCAAGCCGAACAAGCTGATGGCGATGTCAGGGGTGTTCACACGCTCTATCTGTCTCCGCTCAAGGCGCTTGCCAATGACATCGAGCGCAACCTGGAGCAGCCGCTGCAAGGCATTCGCGAGTGTGCTACTCGGCTAGGCGAGCCCATTCCCGAGATTCGAGTGGGCATTCGCACAGGTGATACGCCAGCCAATGAGAGACAGCGCATGATCCGCACGCCTCCGCATCTGCTGATTACGACGCCGGAGTCACTCAATCTTCTGCTGACGTCGCCCAAGGCCAGAGACATGCTGCGAACGGTTCGTTATGTGATCGTGGATGAAATCCACGCACTGTGTTCTAACAAGAGGGGAACCTTCCTTGCCCTCTTGCTGGAACGGTTGGAGACATTGACGGCGCAATCGCCTGTACGGATCGGTCTGTCGGCCACCCAGCGTCCGCTTTCTGTGATTGCGCAGTTCCTGGGTGGGCAGGACGGCGATGGCGCGCCTAGGCCCGTGTCTATCGTGGATGCTGGAATGCGCAAAGCATTCGACTTGGCCGTGCAGATCCCTGTTGACGATATGACAGTGCTGCCACAGTCGGATGGGCAGGCACCTAGCATTTGGCCTGCCATCTATGATCGATTGATCGAACTGGTTGATGAGCACGAATCGACACTGATCTTTGCCAATAGCCGCCGTGTTGTCGAACGCATCGCATCAGAGATGAATCGAAGGATCGGGTACGAACGAATTCAGGCTCACCACGGAAGCGTATCCAAAGAGCGCCGACATCAGATTGAGCAGGATCTGAAAGCAGGGCGATTGCCGGCTCTCGTAGCAACCAGTTCTATGGAACTAGGCATTGACGTCGGATTCATCGACTTGGTGTGCCAAGTTGAGGCGCCGTTTTCAGTGGCCAGTGGGCTGCAGCGGATTGGCCGTGCTGGACATCTTGTTCGTGCAACATCGAAGGGGCGCGTGATCCCCAAGACGCGCGGCGATTTGCTCCTGTCCGCGGCTATGGCGCGGTCGATGCTCCGTGGCGACATTTCCAGTGTGAAGATCCCTAGAAATCCGCTCGATGTGCTGGCACAGCAAATCGTTGCCATGGTTGCTGTCGACGAATGGGACGTTCGCGAGCTATTTGAGCATGTTCGTCGAGCCTATCCCTATCGAGAACTCGGACGTGAATCCTTTGATGCCGTGCTCGAGTTGATCTCTGGTCGGTATGGGACGAGCCACTTGCCTGTCTTGCGTCCACGCGTGTCCTGGGATCGCGTGAACGATCGGCTCGTGCCTCTGCCAGGCACTCGTCATCTGGCCATCCTCAACAGTGGTGTGATCCCTGACTCTGGGCAATACGCCATGGTTCTTGAAGACGGGGTGACTCGACTGGGTGAACTGGATGAGGAGTTCGTATTCGAGCGCAGATTGGGCGATACGTTTGTTCTAGGGACGGGACAGTGGCGCGTTCTGCAAATTACCAACGATCGTGTCATTGTGGCTCCGTGTGATGAGTCTGAAGCAATGATGCCATTTTGGAAGGGCGAGGGACTCGGCCATGACTGGGAATTCGGAACGCGATTTGGCTCGTTCTTGCGCGATTGCGAGAGCCGATTGGACGATCCGACACTGAGTTCATGGTTGCAAGAGGATTGTGCCTTGGATGAGAACGGTGCGAGCAATCTGGCGACCTTCCTTAAGAACCAAGTGGATCGAGGCGGTGGTTTGCCGACGGATCGACGGATCCTCATCGATGTATTCCGAAACGAAGCGGGCGACGAGCGATGGGCGTTGTTGTCAACGTTTGGACGCTCATTTCATCTAGCTTTGCTGTTTCTCCTTCAGCATGCACTGCGAGAGCAGGGCATCGAGCCGCCAGAGGCTGTGTATTCCAATGCTGGGTTGCTGTTCCGACTGGGCACGCTATCGCCTGACACGATGATGAAGGCGTTACAGTCTCTGCGCAGTGACTCCGTCGAAGCTGCGATCACCCATGAGTTGGAGAATTCTCCCTATTTTGCGCTGAGATTCCGTCGCAATGCCGGACGTGCGTTGCTATTGCCGCGCGCACGCCCTGGGCGGCGAACGCCCTTGTGGCTGCAACGATTGCGGGCGCATGATCTGCTGGCTTTTGCCAGTGAGCAACCGAGTTTTCCGATTGTTCTGGAGACGTATCGAGAGCTTCTGGAAGATGTGCTACCGGTTGACGGTGTGCGCGAATTCTTGGTGAACGTGGAGTCAGGGAAAGCCGCCTTCTCGCTGCGGTGGGATCGTCATCCATCTCCGTTTTCGCATGCTCTCTTACTCGATTTCACAGCCACCTATCTATACCTCGCAGATCGACCTGTGGGTGGCAACCGATCGAGTGCTGAGTTACGGGATGACTTGGCCTCATTGCTTGGCAGTCGCATACAGGCAGAGACGACTCTCGATGAAACAGCCGTGGCAACGATTGAAGAACGGCTTCAGGGTACGGCAACGTTTCATCAAGCACGCAATGGCGCAGAGCTGATGGAGTTGTTGCGCAGAATTGGTGACTTGACTGAACCCGAGCTGCAACAGCGATGCAGGCCGGAAGCTGAGGCTGTCTTGCCTGATCTCTTGGCTGATGGACGAATTGTCCGTATCCATATGCTCAAGTCCACAGAACCCCAGCGCTTGGCCATCGGAGAGGAGGCAAGCCAGCACGAGCGGTTATCTGAGGATGATGTTCAACGAATGGTCGCTCGTTATGTGGCGCATCATGCTCTGGCCACTAGAAGCGAGATTCTTGATCGATATCCAGTTGCAGCCGAAGCGCTCGATCAAATCCGAAAAACCGAGGGATGGATCGATGTTCAGTTGGCGAACGGAGTGATAGGCTGGTCTCATCCTCAGGTGCTGGCAACGATTCGGCGGATGACCATGAGTCGTCGCCGTCGGTCGATCGAACCTGTCTCTTCACAGGCCTATGCGCAGTTCTTGTTGGCCCGCCAACATGCGATGCCTGAAGCGAGGAGCAGCGACCTAGGTGACGTGATGGATCAGCTCTCAGGATATCGTCTGGCTGTGCCCGTATGGCTTGACGTGTTGTCACTTCGTGTGCGCGGATTTCAGCCTGCGCAACTAGATGAGCTGATACGAGAGGGCGCTTTGAGCTGGTCGGGTAGCCTGTCTCAGGGAGGGCAACGATTGATTTCGTTTCGTGCTCCCGGTGAGGGCGTGTGTGATCGCTTGCGTGGGAAGGAGGATCGTGTGGGAGCCCTTGCCGCGAAGGTGATTGGCTACGTAACCGAGAACGGCGCCAGTTTTCTTCACCAACTGACATCAGGCTTGAACGAGTCACCGTCTGTCATTGCGTCCGTATTATGGGACCTCATTTGGGAGGAATGGCTGACCAATGACTCGTTGGATCCAGCATGGGGCGACAGACCTCAGCCACAGCGTTGGCAAGGTCGGCGTCGGCAGTCAATATGGGGAAAGGGACGATGGTCGCTGGTTGGCGCAGAAAACGATTTATCTGAAGAGGAGATTCGGCGGATATTACGTCGCTTGCTGGTGCAAACAGGTGTTGTCACTCGGGAGATTCTCAATCGATCAAGCGTGGGGCTGACCTGGCGAGAAGCCTATCCTCTGTTGACGCGAATGGAATGGGCAGGCGATGTGGATCGAGCGTTGTTTATCTCTGGATTGTCCGGTCCTCAATTTGCGTTCAGGGAAGCCGCAGACTCTCTGCATCGTCCCCACGAGACGGATGCGGTTGTGCTACTCAATGTGAATGATCCAGCCAATGTATATGGTGATCTGTTCCCCATCTTGCGCCCCGATGGGGTGCGCCATATCATTCGGCATCACCCCGGTAACTATCTGGTTCTGGAGAGAGGCCATCCGATTCTTGCTGTCGAGAATCGAGGAGAGAGGCTCATCCCTCTGAGTGACTTAACTCTGTCACAGCGAATGGCCTCTTTCCAGACATTGTCGCAGTTGGTTGAGGGGCGGCAACGGCCAACGTCAATTCGCGTAAGCACCTGGGATGGGACTCCCATTCTGAACACAGGGATTGCCGATGAGTTGGCAGAGGTAGGATTCACGAGTGAAGATGCCGAGATGATTTTGTACAGAACGTTTACCTAGGAGCCATAGATGAAGACATTCGATCCGCACGACGTCGGGGAGCTGGGCGCAGAGATCCTGCGAGCGGGTCCGATTTGCGACGAGTGCTTGGGGCGCATTGCCTCCAAGCTGGGAAGAGGGTTGTCCAATGCGGAACGCGGTGTTCAGATTCGCGAATGCCTGTCCGGAACCGGGATTGAAGGCAAGGCGGGAACGTGTTGGGTGTGCGGGGACTTGTTCGATCGCATTGACGAGTGGGTTCGACAAGCCGTGGGTTGTGTCGAAGAACTCGAGTTTGCTACGTATTTGTTTGGCGTCAAGCTTACTCCGCGTCTCGAACAGATGGAGGCGTTCTATGAGGAGAGGTTCCCATCGGCGCATCGAGAACCTCTGAAACACTCGTTCAATCGTATGTCGGGAATTGCCTTTGAGCGACTTCTTGGCCGAGCCGTAACCGTAAAATTCACAGCTCCACAGGTATCGTTTGTTGCTGACCTCAACACGAACGAACTGTCGATGCATGTGTTGTCTCTCTATGTGTATGGCCGCTATTGCAAGTTAGAAAGAGGAATTCCACAAACCAAATGGCCGTGTCGCAGCTGCCGAGGCCGAGGATGTGAAGCGTGTGAATTTACGGGGAAGCAGTATCCTGACTCTGTGGAAGAAATCATTGCCAGTTCGCTGATCGACTTGGCAGGGGCTTCATCCGCTTGTTTGCATGGAGCAGGACGGGAGGACATTGATGCTCGCATGTTGGGAACTGGGCGTCCCTTCGTCCTCGAGCTACTGAATCCCAAGAAACGGTCTGTGAACGTGACAGACGCGCATCTCCGTGTAAACGAAGGGGCAGCAGGGCGCGTAACCGTATCGCCACTGACACTTGTGCACCGCCGCACTGTGGCTTGGGCCAAGGAATTGCGAGCGACCAAGAAGTATCGAGCCCTTGTCGAATTTGCAGAGCCGATTGATGCACATCAACTGAAGGCGGAGCTCGAGTCACTGGTAGGCGAAATCAAACAACAGACCCCCCATCGTGTCGCACATCGAAGAGCGGATCGCATTCGCTTGCGGACAGTGCATGAGGCTTCGGGCCAGCTCCTGGATGACACCCATGCAGATGTTGTTGTTCACGGCGATGGCGGACTCTACATCAAGGAGCTTATCTCAGGTGACGAAGGACGGACGAACCCCAGCTTGGCGGGACGACTGGGCATGCAGGCAAAGGTTACTGATCTCGACGTGCTCGAAGTCTGTTCCGAGGACGTGGACGAATCCATGGTATTGAGCGATGGGCTCTCGTAGAATTGCGCAGGTGGATGAATGAAGACAACTTCTGAAGAGACGAAAAAGACCAAAGGGGAAAGCCCAGCGATTCTGGATATCTACTTCCGGGACATTGCTCGATTCCCGCTGCTTACGTCTGACGAAGAACAGGCACTGGCTCGGGGCATGCAGAATGGTGAGGATCAAGCGCGTGAGCGACTGATTGTCAGCAACCTTCGATTGGTTGCCAAGATTGCTCAGGAGTACACGGACGTTGGATTGCCTCTTATGGACCTCATCCAAGAAGGTAATGTGGGGCTGATTCAGGCCATTGATCGATTCGATCCTGAGCGTGGATTCCGGCTTAGCACCTATGCCGTGTGGTGGATTCGCCGCGCCATTCTCCTAGCGATTAACACATCGTCTCGAACCATCCGCATTCCCGACTACCTATTCCGTGCCCTGCGACGCATGTCTCAGATGCGTGCGATCGCCGAAGGCGGAGTCGTCGACGAAAAAGAGATCACCGAAGCCGTGGGTATGTCGATGGAACGGCTTCGCCAAGTAGAGGCCCAAGTGAGCGAATTGGTGTCTCTGGACCGGCCTGTGGCTTTGGAATCCGATGAAACGCTGGACGAGCAGATTGTGGATGAGACAGGACTCTCGCCAGAGCAGGAATCTCTTCGGCTGTTGTTCCGGGATGAGCTGGAAGGTGTCTTAGACGCGCTGCCCGTTCGCCAAGCATTTGCCATTCGCCTCCACTACGGTATCGAGGACGGCTGCCCCTACAATTTGGCTGAAGTGGGCCGCATCATGAAAGTGTCTCGCGAGCGAGCTCGGCAACTCGTGAAAGAGGGCATGGCCAGCGTTACTTCACAATGGGGCGAGCATGCGCTCGACTTCTATCGAGGCTTGCTAAGTAGCTAGCGTCGTTTCTTCAACGAGTTTCTTCGGATCGCAATTGCCCGCAACCCGCCTGAATGTCTGTGCCGCGACTTTGTCGAATGGTTACGGGATAGCCAACAGATTCGATAATGTGGGCAAAGGCTTGCACTCGTTCGTTGGGACTTGGCTGCCAATCGGATCCGACGATCGGATTGAAGGGAATGATGTTGACATGGCACAGGACGCCGTGGAGCGCTTCTGCAACCTGCTTCGCGTGCGCATCTGAATCATTCACTCCAGCAATCAGCGCGATCTCGAATGTCACCCGGCGATGCGTGGCTCTCACATAGGCGCGGCATGCGCGAACGATTTCAGCGACGGGATATCGATGATTCATTGGCACCAACTGGCTACGCAACGTCTCATCGGCCGTATGTAGCGAGACAGCGAGATTCACTTGCAGACTTTCCTGTGACAGGCGGCGAATGCCGGGAATGATGCCCACTGTCGAGACAGTGAATGACCGTGCACCAAGGCCCAATCCGCGAGGATCGTTGAGAATGCGAATAGAATCCAGGGTTGCGTCATAGTTGGCCATCGGCTCGCCCATGCCCATGAATACGATGTTGGACAGGCGTTCTGAATCGTCGTGTAGCAAGCGCGCTGAGGTGAGGACTTGCTCAACAATCTCTCCCGTTGTCAGATCTCGCGTAAAGCCGGATTGACCTGTAGCGCAGAACTTGCACGCCATGGCGCAACCGACTTGCGTGGAGATGCACGCCGTATTCCTGCGTGCATAACGCATGACGACGACTTCAATGGTCTCGTGATCGATCAATTGCAGTAGTAATTTGGTCGTCTGATGATCGCTGCTTGGCAGTTGCTTCAATGTCGTGGGAGTGGGCCAAGGAATGGCTTCTTCTAGTCGCTGCCTCAATACTTTCGATAGCGTGGTTGTTTCGGCATAAGAAGAAACAAAATCCTTGAAGACGGCGCGCCAAATTTGGGTCGCTCGAAAGGCTGGCTCATCGAGCTTTGCGAGTGCGGCCAGAAGCTCATCAAAGGACAGATCGAGCAAATTCGTTTTATTCATAGGATTCCAAAAACTCCAGAAACTCTGATTCAGATAACAGGAGGATGCCGATCTCTCTAGCCTTGTCAGCCTTTGAGCCGGGATTCTCACCGAGGATAATGTAGTCCGTGTTCTTACTCACGGATGAGGCAACGATACCGCCAAGCGATTTTACGCGCTCTCCTGCCTCAGAGCGAGTCATCGAAGAGAGCGAGCCTGTGAACACGAATTTCTGGCCTGCCAACGGCGCCTGTTTGGGCTCTTCTGAGGGGGGAGCAAGGGTCAGTCCGACCTGTTGTAGGTCGTGGATCATTTGGCGGCTTCGTGCATCGGCGAAGAAGGCGACAATACTGTGTGCTGAGAGTGGCCCAATTTCGTGAATCGCGATTAGCTCCTCTTCGGAGGCACCGGCCAAGGTCTCTAGGTCTCGGAAGCGCTGCGCCAAGACATTTGCCAAGTGAGCGCCGACGCCGGGAATGCCCAATGAGAATAAGAAGCGCTGCAGTGTCGTATGCTTAGCACTCGCAAGCGCTGCCAGCACGTTGTCTGCAGATTTGGGCCCGAGTCGTTCCAGATTGATCAGCGTGTCTCGGTCGAGCGTCAACACATCGGCTAGGGATGTGATCATGCCACGATCGACAAGTTGTGTGATGAGTTTTGGCCCCATGCCATCAACATCCAGCCCTCCCTTGGAGATGAAGTGGAGGAGCGATTGCTTGAAGCGTGCGGGGCACGATGTGTTCACGCACCGATGCGCGGATGCTGTCTCCATCCGAACAACCTCAGCTCCACAAACAGGACACGTCGATGGCATTACAAATTGGTGTTCCTCTCCTGTGCGGAACTCAGGTAGGGATCGAGCCACCTTGGGAATGACGTCGCCAGCGCGCTCGACGATGACGGTGTCTCCAATACGGATGTCTTTGCGGAGGATCTCGTCTTCGTTGTGCAGCGTGGCACTGGAGATCTCCACGCCATGGATGCGGACGGGTTCTAATTCTGCGACGGGTGTTAGGGCTCCTGTTCGACCGACAGAGATAGCGATATTTCGCAATTGCGTAGTGCCTTGTGATGGTGGAAATTTCCCAGCAATCGCCCAACGAGGACTACGGCTTACGCTGCCCAATGCCCTTCGAGAGTCGAAATCGTCGATCTTGACGACGATGCCATCAGCCTCGTAGGGCAGTGTGTCTCGGCTGGCTTGGATCTCATCATAGAAGTCAATGACGTCTTCGATGCCCGCGCACAGGCGATACAGCGGATTGACTCGCAGTCCCAGCGTCGGCAAGAGGGTCAATAGCTGTTGTTGCGAGTCGATGGCGATTCCCTCGATTCGCCCAATGTCGTAGCAATAGATGCTTAAGGAGCGGCTGGCTGTGACGCTTGCGTCGAGCTGTCGCAATGTTCCAGCTGCCAGATTGCGAGGATTCGCGAATAGAGGGAGGTCAGCAATTTCGCGTCGGCGGTTGAGTGCTGCGAATGCTTCTCTCTCGATATAGACCTCGCCACGAACCTCGACTACAGAGGGCACTCCTTTGTCCGTGTCTCGCAGGCGCAGGGGAATGCTACGAATGGTACGCAGATTGGCTGTGACATCTTCGCCCGTGCGCCCGTCTCCTCGCGTGGAGCCATGGACGAAACGTCCATTTTCGTACACCAGTTCGATAGCCAGACCGTCCAGCTTGGGCTCGGCAACGTAGGGAACCGTATCTGTGTCGAGAAGTGAGCGTACGCGGCGATCGAAGTCACGAAGGTCTTCGTGATTGAAAGCGTTCGCGAAACTGAGCATGGGAATGGCGTGCTCGATAGGGGCGAATGAGCCAGATGGTTGTGTTCCCACACGCTGTGTTGGTGAGTCTGGAGTAACTAACTCAGGATGCTGCGTTTCCAGATCCTGGAGCTTCCGAAAGAGGGAATCATACTCAGCATCAGATCGTACGGGTTGATTCGTCACATAGTACAGATGATTATGCCGTTCGATTTCCGAACGTAGCGCGTCGATTTCTTGGCTCACAGACAGCGGCATCATACCAACAGGGTCGTGAAGAGTGGGGTTGGTGTCAAGCCCTTAGCCGTGCCAGCCACTACTCGGCCAGCTCTTTCTCTGGCTCGAACAGATCTCTTGCGAGTGCTTCTATGGAGGCAAGAGTCATGCCTGTTCCGCTCAAGAACCAGAATACGCCTTCTCTCTCGAAGAAGGCTTCAACGGGCGCGAACCTTGTGTCAATTCCTGAAAACTTCTTCTCCCACAGCGTCGTGCGATCGAGGAGCGTGAGTGCATCATCTTCTGCTGGCTGTCCGCTCTCAGAGAGTGTGGCTCGGCGCCTTGCCATTGTCTTTGAGATGTAGTTGCCGACTAGGATCGTTAATCGAGGCGATAGTGCCTCATCTTGAGGTGTGTCTTCATCTTCTGCGCGTCCATCTGCTGCAGTGTATTGGATGGTTGCATAGACTCGTTCAGACTCAGCATCCCTAGAAACCACAGCCATCCCATCTGTTGGGTCAAATCCATGCTTGGTCAATACCTCTGCAGGTATCGAGAAAGGCGTTTGCTCGCTAAGAGTAGCCCCAGTGATCGCTGTTTCTTCAAACACTCTGGCATCCGCGGGTGGCGTAAACGAATGGGATGCTTGTGGTGTCTCCAAGAGTTGGACATCCCTATATGTGATATGAATCGTCGCATGGGGGCCAACAATCGATGCTGCTGGAGAGTCAGGGGATGGGATGAAAGTAATGCTGAGGGGAAAGTAGGTCTCAGGATCAAAGTCGATGGTTGCCTTGCGAATGGGAAAGGCAACCGAGGATAGGAGCTGGGAACGGTAGGGTTGTTTGGGTTTTAGACCCAATCGCCTAACAGTTTGATCATTGATCGTTGTCTCGCCCAGATCACGCAACAAGAAGTCCTGAGCTAACGTATCTAAGAATGACAGCTCTCCGAGTGTGGTCAATCCGGGAATGGGCTCAAAGTGCTGGCAGCCGGCTTTTCTCAGAACTGTGTTTGTGGACGGATCGTAGATCGAGCTTGTTTGTCCCTCGCACACGATCGTGCTGGCACACAATTCGTCTCCGATTAGCTCGACTTGTCCTGACAGTGCTTCCTGCAGATCGGTCCAGGGACTCTGATAGGTCTTGTAGTTCACGTGCATGGATCGGGGAGCATATCTTCGAATGTGTGCTTCGACTCGAAGGTTACCACTCTCAATAAGTTGAGTCGCTTCGAATCCTGCACGTTCTTTGGACGCTACACTCGCAAGGTGGGCAAATGTCGCAACAGATGACGTCATGATTTCTCCTTCTAGCAGCCTTTCATTATACGAAATGTAGTCGCCTAGTCGGCTTGGACAGACGGCTCGAGTGGAAGAGGGAATGCTGTCTCTTGTACCGAGGGGGCAGATGCCAAGGTAACGAATGTCCGAAGAAAACGCATAATGCTGTTCTGTAGGCGCTTGTAGTCAGTGTTAGTTACGTTACATAACTGGAGAATCGGACCTTGGTATCGGGGTTTTCTGCCTCTCACAATGAAAAAGTTGATGGACACGTGCCGCTTGACTGACAGGGAATTAATCCTGTATTACTGTGCAGGGGATTTCAGCAGCAAGGGGGCGTGGCCGTGGCCGGAAGCAATTCGCGAAGTCCGTTGGACGGTGCAATGTTAGAGTGCTTGGCTGTGATTGCCGCTGCCAATGACCGTTCTGTCGAAGAAGAACTAAACCTTGCAGTTAAAACGTATGTCCTTAGCCAATTCGCTGAACATGGAGAAAGTCGACTCGTCGAACGAGCGTTTGCAGAACGATCGACAG
>CAZKDW010000004.1:17152-21248 GCA_964551625.1 uncultured Thermotogae bacterium
TGGACAGGACAGCGGCACGGGCTCGCGACTACCTTGTTGAGAATGGCTACTCGACAGATCACGTTCTGTGGGAGTCACTAGATGCTTCTCGCGAAGTCAAAGATCTGTTTGGAGTCGTCGGTATTCCGCGCACCTTCATCATTGATCGTGAGGGATTCATCCAATATGTAGGACACCCCGCGAGTCTAACGGATGCCGTGCTTCAAGAATGGCTCTGAGCTAGTGCGCTGAGTGACCAGCGCGTTTCTAGCAATCATCCACTTGTTCCTTTCCGCGCACACAGGAGGCAGGTATGTCCTCCTTCTTGTCGGCAACTTCGCTTCAACTTTTGATCAGCCCCCGTTTCTTCTGTGTCTGTCCACGTGCATCATCACTCAGTGCGATCTCTACGATCTGACCACCATTGAACCGTCTCCCTGCTCTTTGACACATACGGGTGAAGGAGGTGATTGGCACTCTTCGAACGGGCCCTTGTGAAGGCAAATGTGTAGGATGGTCAGGCAAGAGGAATGGCGCAAGCGAGTTGATAGGGAAGGTAAGAGGAGATCACAGTGTCTCAGGCAGGAGAGTTGCTAGCCAAGGTTGCAAACCAGGATAGCACTGCATTTCAACAACTCTATGACTTGTTTGCCGACCGCGTCTACCGATATGCGTTCACCATTCTCCACAACAAACACTTAGCCGAAGAGATCGCCCAGGAAACCATGGTTGCAGTTTGGAACGGAGCGAGTCGATTTGCCGGTCGTTCAAAGCCCTCCACGTGGATCTTCGGAATTGCGCGGAATCAGGCATTGACCTTGCTGCGCAAAGAGAAGAAGGCGGAGACGACGGGTTCTCCTGAGCTTGTGCAAGCAGACCCGTCCAAGCACATCATTCAACACGAGCGTGTGATGACGGCGCTTGGTGAATTGTCTGCCGATCACCGTGAAGTTGTTTACCTCACGTTCTATGAAGGGCTTTCGTACGGCGAGATCTCTGGCATTCTTGGGATTCCATCTGGAACTGTAAAATCGCGAATGTTTCACGCCAAGAGGAAGCTGGCGGAGGTGCTGGCATGAATACGTGTACGACGATCCGAGAGCTTATTCCCTGGTACGTCAACGGGACATTGTCAGTTGATGAGGCTCGACATGTAGCCGCGCACCTCTCTCAATGCGAAGCCTGCCGCGAAGAACTTATCCAGAACATGCAGTTGAGTATTGAGGTGCGCCGGGCATTCAGCGAACTCGAAGGCATGAGAAGTGAGAGTAAGAAAGATGTGCTCAAACGGACGACGGGACAACAACTGGCACATCTAGACGTAGGGTCGTTCGTGCTAGGCTTTTCGTTTGGAGCCAGCTACCAAAAGGGGCGCATTCCGATCCGAGGAGATTTGAAATTACTGGGGCGGAGAATTCGCCTCATCTCAAATGATAGGGAGGATTACAATGAGTGATAACGATCTGGTCAAAGATATCGATGACTTGAAAGAGATCCTGGGGGTGGTCACTGACAAGGTTCCCAGCCTTCTGAAAGGGCTCCGCAATGTGCTGTACTCCAAGGATGCTGCCGAGAACATGGCCGATGCCGTTGCTACGTTCTATACGAAGCTGGTGGATGCAGGTATTCCCAAGGATCAAGCAATGGAAATGACGCGCGGTTACATGATTAACCTCCGCGATATTTTTGGTGGCGAGGGCGGATTTAAAGTTAACGTAACAACGCCCGATAGCAACAGGAGCGAAGACTAGACATCATGTGGGCGCTACTCAGATTTCTTCGAAGAGTATGGGCGGGAATTGTAATTGCCGTTCTCGTCCCCATCCTTGTGTTCCGGATCCTGGGGGCCGTGATTGGCCTGCTGTGGACACGCTGGCGCACGCGGTGGACGTTTAGGCGGTCGCTCTTGAGAGCAGGGCTGAGCGAAGAGGAAGCAGATGCCCTGACCGATCGCTATAACGTAAAGGTCACACTGCGAGAAATTCTGCGCCAACGACATCGATTTGGACATTGAGGCAAATAGGTTGTGCCGTCGGTGGGTTCAGAATAACATAATGGAACTTCGGGACGTGGCGCAGCCTGGTAGCGTGCTTGCATGGGGCGCAAGAGGTCCCCGGTTCAAATCCGGGCGTCCCGACCAGTTTTCTTCTCTAGTCTTCCCTGTTTACGACAAAGGTATCGATGGATCGGCCGCTTGCTGAGAGCGTAACAACATCCCCAACGACCGAGGCAACGGGAATCGTTTCGATTCGCAGGGCATCATCAGCGACTGTTCCAACCATGTAGTGCAGCAATCCATATCGTCGGAAGACTGTGCCTGGAATGGACGATGATGGAGAAGACATCAATGTGGCTCCTCCGCCTCCTGAGATTACGTGGTGAATGCCGTTTCTGTAGATATGTTCGTAGCAATGAGCTGCACTGCTGAAGATGACGGCGACGCCGTACTCTCGAAAAGCAGAATCCCAAAGCTCCACTAACCTCTCGTTCTCTCCCGAATCATAGGTCGCGCTGTAGAGTGGATCGGCTGAGAATACGACGATGATCTTGTCCTGAGCTTGGCTCAGATCGTGGAGCAGCCACGCAGTCTGCTCCTGCATAGCAGCTTCTTCTGAGAGACTTGATAGCGTCGAATCTAACCCGACAAAGTGAACAGGGCCGTAGTCGAATGACCACCATTGTTCATCACTCAAGCCACCGCCGGAGGGAAGAGCAAGGTTCTCAAAGTAGAGTCCATCATCTCGATCATGCTCTCCGATCACTGAAACATACGGACTAGCACGACCTAACCCTGATATGGCCCAGAAGAAGTTGTCAAACCGATCGTCTGTCGGATACTCGACGAGCCCTCCAGAATGGATAACCAGCGATACGTCTGTTTGTTGAACGATGGTGTCTGCGACCAACTTGTGCCTGTCGGGATGGGAGGCAGTTGCGCCATACGTAGCAAATGAGAAGGACCGAGAGTCAGGCTCAATTGTCCGAAACGTGCCAATTTCTGTTGGATAGACGGCATCTCCTTCATAGAACACGAGCTGAAATCGGTACGTTGCACCTGGAAGAAGATCGCGAAGCAAGATGCTGGCAATGCCATTATGCCCTGTATAGGTCAGCGTTTCTTCCCATTGCTCAGATGAATCATAGACCTGCGCGAGCGAGTAATTGAAGTCGAATCCGACAGAGCGTGTAGTCTTCCAGGTTAACGCGACCGAGTCCTCGCTAATCGCGCCCAGAATTGGTCCCCACGACCACGGGGGCCCAGATTGCGCAGACACAACAGCGCCCCACGCAATAATGGCCAGCACAACCACAAATAAAATGAGAGACGTCGATCGACAGCCAACCTTGATGGTCATACCCCACCTCCTGCATCCCGGGGAATCGCCGAGAGATCATGTTGATTCCGTGTCCTATTCTTGCATGGATTGAACGATCGGTCAACGCCATCAAGGGAATTCTGAGAAGAGGGCGACGGCAGATAATGTCTGCCGCCGCATGAAAACACATAAGGGCACTATGGTGCAGCCACCGTGGCATCATGAAAGTCGGCTTGCCATATGCGGGTTCGAGTTATACTTCTTCGTTATTGGGATGAAGAGGCTCGGCGGGGGGAACCAGAACCACGGTGTCATTGAGATAGAGCACGTAGGTCACACTGGCAGTTTGAATCGTGATGTCCAAGATCTGCACGAATGCCGTGCCATATAGACCTGGGTCATTGGCATAGAGCCGAAAGAAGAGCTCCGAGAGAGCAATGCCAGTTGTATTTGTGTAGGAGACGATAGTCGTGCCCTCGAAAGCTCCTGCGTCATAGTCGACGGGCAAGGGCAATATCGCACTGGAGTGTCGATTGAGCTGCTGCGGATAGCGCCAGTCAAACGAACAGGAATGTGGCAAACCGTCCCCTGATGATCATCATTTCGATGGTTGCCTTCTCATCCGAGCCTATGTGTGGGAGTATATCGTGAAGTGTCGAACGATCGGGTCCAGATCGATTGGGGTGACGGCAGCGTTTCTCTTTGCTAGTCTGCCAGCGCGTGCTCATACATCTGTTCGTATTGCGGCACAATCAATCGGTAATCGAACCTCTGTCTTGCCTGCTGTTTGGCGTTCTCGC
>CAZKDW010000005.1:0-20920 GCA_964551625.1 uncultured Thermotogae bacterium
AGTTACTTCGGTTGATTGTGCCCGGTGGATGGCTGGTGACCGTATTCGGGGGATTCAGCTATCCTGTTACCTTCTATCCTGACCCGGAGCATACGTGGAATCCTCGTATTAAGAACTAACTCAGGATTGACACGTTGGAAGGTCAAATAGTGAATGCAGAGAGCGACGTTCTCTTAGGAAAGGAACATATGACTGGCATTGAAAGAAACAAGATAAGTCCTGGTCTAGAGGTGCAAATCGTTCAGAAGCACGACCAGCGTAGCGGCAACCTTACAAAAGGCGTTGTTAGGGACCTATTGACAAAGTCTCCTACCCATCCGCATGGTATTAAGGTCCGCCTTGAAACGGGTGAGGTTGGTCGGGTGAAGGAAATACTCAGCGAGGAGAACAAGAAGCCGTGATTGAATACAGAACGGGAACCGATGTCATCAACTGGGATTCACTGCTTCAACTCTATGTTGAAACGGATGGGGTTATAGGCCTAGCTAGAGCAGGAAATCTCAGCAAAATCAAAGAAGCGTTTCTCCATAGCTACAAAGTCATAACTGCATGGGATGGAGACAGAATCATTGGTGCAGGCAGACTACTGTCTGACGGTGTGTGTTACGGATGGATCCACGATATGGCAGTTCTTCCAGATCGTCAGAAGACGGGAATCGGGAAACAAGTAGTGGCAGAGCTCCTGAACGGAAATGAAGGTCTGTTGATTGGCCTAACGTCAGCATTTGATGCCGTAGAGTTTTACCACAAACAGGGATTCAAGAAGCACAAAACGGCAATGGCGAAATATCCGGGAGAATCGATCTACTTAGAAGATTAGAGCCGCTATTGCGTCGATAGATCTTGTTCAATCCGCATCGTCAGAACATCCCCACCAAAGGAACATGATGGAGACCACACGTGACCCTATTGACAAGATCCTGAACGCCTGCGGTATGAAGGGCGCATGGGAGCCGCTACTGGCGACAGGTCTTGCAAATCGCATTTATGCCACAAAGGATGCTGTCATTCGCGTTGCCAAGGAGCATGAAGAGGCACTGCGTGATGCAAGAACCGAATCGATAGCGGCGCCAGTTGCCTATGCGGCAGGTGTGTTGACACCACGACTGCTTCTTTTTGACGACTCGCGCGAGCTGCTGGATGGACCCTATTCAGTTTGGGAACGCGTTCACGGTGAAACTCTCGGTCTCTTGCAGAGTGAGCCGGATTCAATGCCCAATACTTGGCGTAAGGTCGGGCATCAGATGGCGCTTCTTCATGTTCGTGTTCAACCGTTTGACGACTCGAAGCAGGTTTTGCATGAACCCGAGAGGGACCTAGGCCTAGAGTCTCTTCTCGAAGAGCTGGCTGCAGCGGGCCATATCAGCACAGATTCCCTCAGGGAGATCTCCCTTCTTATTGACGAACTGCGTCCAGCCGTTCTCGAGGACGCCAAGACCTGCTTTCTCCACGGCGATGTCAAGGACATGAACATCATGTGCACGCGTGCTGATGATTTGTTGGCGCTGATTGATTGGGGAGATGCCGGATGGGGAGATCCGACATTTGATTTCTTTCAGATGCCTCTCTTGGCCATTCCATACGTTCTGAGAGGATACAGAGAAGTTGCCCCCAACCTTCTGGGGGCAACATTCAAGGAACGGATGATTTGGGATAAGCTGGGGCATGCTATGTCGGCGACATTGAAGAATCCATCAGACGGTATTCCAGTCGACGAATTCCGGCAGTTCCTCAACAGGAATTACCCCGCATAACTTGTGCGCACGCATCGGATTCCCCTGTTTCTTCGCTCTCTTAGAGGCGAAGGATGCTGGCAGTGGGGGCAAGTTTCTATTCTTGAATTGCGGTCGATCAGCCGCATGGGGTTTCCCGATACATGTCCCATAACGCTGGCCAATGTTAGAGTCCTCTTCGGTCATAGGTGCGCGGTGCTTGATAGGGGCTCCGGGATCGCAGTGTGGGGCAAGGAGTCTTTTGTGGAGAGAAGTGCAGCGAGGAGATTGCTGTCGCACACACGAATTGCCTACACTGCTTCTACAATGCTCACGCCAAGAATAGAAATGAACCTGGAGAAAATCGCCCACAATGCGAAAGCATTGGTGACTCTATATGGTGCGAAAGGCATCAGTGTCATCGGGGTGACGAAGGTTGTTTGCGGGAACCCCTATATCGCAAATGTACTGGTGCAAAGCGGAATCGAGATTCTTGCGGATTCAAGGATAGAGAACATCCGGAAGATGCGTAACGCTGGCGTACAGGCACAGTTTCTCCTCTTGAGAAGTCCCAGCTTAAGCCAAGCCGAATCGGTAGTGGAATACGCTGACATGAGTCTCAACACCGATCTTGACGTCATCAAAAAACTCTCGAAATGCGCTATTGATGCCGATCGTTCACACAAGATCGTTCTGATGATTGAGCTGGGAGACTTGAGAGAAGGGCTAATGCCGTCGGATTTAGACGAGACCGTTAGGCAGGTGTTGGAGCTGGAGAACATTGAGCTGATAGGAATCGGAACCAACTTGGCCTGTTTTGGAGGTGTCAAACCCGACGGGGAGAAGATGGGATATCTGACGTCACTCGCTACAGATATTGAGCGCAGATTCGGACTCGAATTGGAGCTTGTTTCTGGCGGCAACTCAGCCAACTACGACTGGTTCATGTCCACAACGAATGTCGGAAGAATCAACAACCTGAGGTTGGGCGAATCGATCTACTTGGGATTCGTAACACTCAACCAAACCCCCATTCCCGGGCTGTACACGGATGCGTTCACCCTGGTAGCCGAAGTCATTGAATCGAAAGTTAAGCCATCTGCGCCCTATGGAACGATTGGCCGGGACGCTTTTGGCAATATTCAGGAGTTTGAGGATCGCGGCTCCATACGACGAGCTATTCTGGGTGTCGGATTGCAGGATGTTCTGGTGTCTGGGCTAACTCCCAGATCAGATGTCGACATCCTGGGAGCAAGCAGTGACCACCTCCTTGTTGATACAAAGGGGATGGATGTAAACGTAGGAGACGAAGTAGCGTTTGACCTGAATTACGGAGCGTTGCTCTCGGCGATGACATCTCTCTACGTGAATAAGGTGTCCAGTGATCGAGTGAATGCTCAGGAATACTGCGAAATAGTTGAACGGAAGTATCTTCAGCATATGCAGCTTTTGCCAACAATGGCAATCAAAGAAGATGGCTCGCCATTGATCAGTCTGAGTAAATCAGGGTTCAATCTGATATTTGAGCCATCAATAAAACCAGATTGCAGATACATGGTAAGAGAAGCCGTCTTTGAAAAAATAGGCCGGATAAGCAAGCGATTGGACGGGGAAGACAAGACATTGATCATTCGCTCTGCCTGGAGATCCTTTGATCATCAACGGCTCTTGTGGGAAGAACGGGTTGAGTCATTGAAGAGGAAATTTCCAAAGAAACAGATCGAAGAGATTGAAGAGCTCGTGTCCCACTTTATCGCGCCTCCAAGTAAATCCACTCATTCAACAGGTGGGGCTGTGGATGCTCTGATCTACGATTTGGAAAATGATTGCGTGATGCGGTTTGGTACAAATGATGGACTAATAATCACCCTTAATGATAAGTGTTACCCGTATCACCCCTATATCACCCCTGAAGCGAAGAAGAATCGGAAATTACTGATTGGTCTCTTTGAAGAAGAAGATTTTGTGGTCGATATCAAAGAGTACTGGCATTTCGATTTTGGGAATATTGCTTGGGCCACAGAGAAAGGGAAAGACCACGCCATCTATGGTGTCATCGAAGCATGAACGATTCTATTGCCATTATTTCCGGGTTAGATGCTGTATTGAATTGCGAATAAGAGAATGGTCAATGGCAACTCAGATGCACCTGAGTTGCTTGGGAGAATCCGAATGACGGGCCGATTCTCTTGACCTCCTTTTGATTGGGATATCTGAATGATCCCCCTCGAATCCCACCTCCCTGGATGAACGTCTGCATTGGATGCTCACACGGCTTCAGTTTGACAACTGCACGGTTTCGTGCTATCTATTATCGATTATATATTATCGATAATAGATAATGGAGGTCGGCATTGAGCCCCGGTAAACGTAGTGATCAGAATTCGCCATTTGACGAAAACAGATCTATGGATTCAGAAATAGGAGACATTACTGACTATGCTGCTCTTGAATCTGCGCGCCCTCCCCTCTTGTCCAATACAGCCTATAACTCCATTCGTGACGGCATCCTGTCGGGGAAACTAATACCAGGTATGTGGCTCAGACAAGAGGCCCTCGCCAAGACACTGGGCGTGAGCCAGGCAACGATACGTGAGGCGCTCAATCGGATGGTCTCCGAAGGGTTGGCGGTGCACGTCCCTCATAAAGGCGTAAGGGTAGTAACTATTTCGGCAGAAGATCTGCGAGATATATACGATATGCGAGCCGTCCTTGAAGGGTTGGCCAATGAATTGGCTGCTTCTCTGATCTCTCAGCAGGGATTGGCGCGGATGCGGGAGTTATTGCCGGATACGGTGGTCAGCGCGGATTCACAATCCACGGACATGGCCCGCGCGGCTAACCGGGAATTCCACTGGGTAGCCATCCGTGCCAGCGGACGTGGTCACCTGATTCGCGTCTTAGAGCAACTATGGGTATTGATAGATCCTTACATGGTGTACGGTCGCTTCTGGAACGTGGAACAGACTTACCAGAAACGGATTGAGGGATCTGTGCTCGATCTGGAGGATCACACGCGTCTTCTGAAGAGTCTGGAAGAGCGAGATGGACGCTCCGTGCAACAAATATCGCAGGAATACATTCATCGATCCTTTCGTGAGCTGGAGCGGCAGATTCATGCTGCTGAAAAAGAGTCGTGAATTGACGAGCTTATTATGTTCTCTATGCTGTGGAGGTGATTTATGACAGTACGTTAGACTACTCTTCTGTAGTCTAGGTTTGCAACACTCGAAGTCTTGTTAAGGAGTTGCGATAATGATGAGTAGGAGAAGCAAGGGTATAGGATGGGGACTAGTGCTCGTAGGAGTCCTGTTGGTACTTACGGCATTTTCCGCGATCGGTCAAGATGTCGATCGCGCCACCAAAGAGGCAAATAGCACAACGTTGGTTGTTTCTGAGACTACAAGTCCACCAACTCTGAGTACGTTTACCACTGCATGGACCACAGAGCCACTCGAAGACATACTCAACAAGTTAGTCTCTCGTGATGCTGAGTTGAGCTACCGTGACGACATCGCACAGTCGTGGGAAGTTAGCGCGGACGGTCTGCTTTGGACTTTTCACTTGAAACCCGGAATTACGTTCCACGACGGTACCCCCTGCGACGCTGAAGCGGTTGCCTGGAACATTGAAACCATGCGTGACGGTGGAGCCTCATCGTACCTCTACTCGGCAGTGGAGGACGCGGTCGCGGTCGATGCCGTGACGTTGCAGCTCATTCTCAAGAATCCAAAACCAAACCTGCTCTATAACATAAGCAATAGTTTCGCAGGGATCAACAGTCCCACCGCAGTCGAGTTATATGGAGAGGATTACGGGGTAACCACGGTCGTGGGGTCGGGGCCGTACATGTTCAAGGAGTGGGTAAAAGGAGATCATATCACCCTCGAGAGGAACCCGGACTACACTTGGGGACCGTCTTGGATGTCGAATCAGGGGCCTGCCTATTTTCAGACGGTAATCTACCAATTCATTCCCGAAGCCGTCACCAAGACGATGCTCCTCCAAGCGGCTGAGGTGGATGTCGTCAACGAGGTGGATGCCACTGCCATACCCGGCTTTGAGGCGGACCAGAATGTAACCGTTAGCATTGGTTCTGGAAAACGGCTCATCTACATGGGACTGAACGTAACAAAACCACCGTTCGATGATATTCGGGTACGGCAGGCGATGAATTACATCGTGGACAGAGTGTCCATCGCCGAGAATGTGTTCCACGGTGCCGGACTGCCAGCTTATAATTTCCTCATGCCCAACGATCCAGCATCGGTGGAAAGCCCCTATAGCTACGATCTAGAGATGGCCAACACCCTGTTGGCTGACGCGGGGTGGGTAAAGAATGGAGATGGCATTCTGGAAAAGGATGGGCAGCAATTCTCGATCATCCTATGGACGGAATCAATCACGGACCGGGTACAGATCGCCACCGTCCTGCAGAGTGAAATGGCTGCGGTCGGAATCAACGCAACGATTCAGCAATTCGATTCCGGCTCCTATGGCGACATGTTCAAGACCGGAGAGCAGCAAGCGTTTATCCGGCTCTACGGTTGGGACGATATGGACATTATCGAGTGGTTCTTCAACAGCGCGCGAATCGCTAGAGGAACGAATAAGACGAGGACGGACAATTCGCTCCTCGATTTCTTGTTTGTGAAGGCGGAGGCGATGCCCACGCCCGAAGACAGGATCTTTGTGTATCGGTTGGTGCACGAGTACCTGCTCGACCAATCCGCATGGGTTCCCATCTTCTACCCAGCTCAGGTCAGGGCCTATAGATCTGACCTCGGCGGCTTCAACTCGACGCTGGATCACGTCTATCTAGTCGATCTCTACAGGAAGTAACACGCAATAAGAGAGGGGGGATAGCTTATGCCACGGGCACCTATCCCCCCCTATAATATGTATTGCTGATCAGTCTTGAGCAGTCCCTAACAGACGATCTCGTGCGGAGAAGCAAGGAGGCGAAAATCAGGGTTGAGTATCTATCGATATATTCTCAAACGGGTTCTCATGATGTTGCCGGTTCTTTTGGCGGTGACGATCATCGTCTTCTCGATTCTCCACCTCGTGCCGGGAGACCCCGTGTACATAGCCCTTGGAGAGATGGCATCTGAGGAGGCCTATGACCGCATGTACAGTGAGCTGGGTTTGGATAGGCCCTTGGTTAGCCAATACTTCTCGTTCCTTGGCCAGTTGTTACGCCTTGATTTGGGGAGATCCATCATCTATCGAGAAGACGTGACCAAACTGCTGGCTGCTAAATTGCCAAATACTCTTCAACTAACAGCTACTGCTTTGCTGCTATCCTATCTGCTTGCTGTGCCGCTGGGTATTCTCGCTGCAGTCAAACGTAATACAATCATCGATTACTTGAGCATGGGGCTTGCCATTGCCGGAGTATCCGTTCCCAGTTTCTGGCTCGGATTTCTCCTCATTTCTCTCTTTTCTGTACATCTTCAGTGGTTCCCCATTGCTGGCTATGGTGGCATCAAATACCTTGTTCTGCCTGCGGTGACGCTCGGCTTTGGCGCTGCAGCACAGGTTGCCCGTATGACGCGATCGAGTTTGCTCGAGGTTATCAACCAGGATTACATTCAAACTGCGAAAGCAAAGGGCCTCCGCTATGGGATTGTGATCATCAAGCATGCACTGAAGAACGCACTCATTCCCATCGTTACATTGCTGGGCTTGCGGATCGGCTGGTTGATTGGCGGAGCTGTGGTGATTGAGATTGTCTTTCTTCGACCTGGCGTTGGCCGAATGCTCGTGAACGCGATCTATATGCGCGATTTTCCCGTCGTGCAAGGGGTCACTCTCATACTGGCAGTTACAGTTATTTTAGGGAATCTCCTTGCTGACATCCTCTACGCGGCCATTAATCCCAAGGTACATTACTGATGGAGACCTATCAATGAAGAAACACGGATTCTTCCATAAGTTTTTCATAAGCACCAATGCGCTTGTCGGGGGTGTGATCATTGCGCTGTTCATTCTCACGGCGCTGCTTGCTCCACTCCTTGCTCCCCAGTCACCTGACGCCATGTCGCTGAAGGACTCCCTTACCTCTCCGTCCTGGGAACACCCATTGGGGACAGACGAGTTCGGTCGTTCTATCCTGAGCCGGGTCATCTTTGGCGCGCGTGTCTCCCTGAACATTGCCCTCATTGCCTCAGCCGTTGCCCTGGGGATTGGTGTGCCGCTGGGTGCACTCGCCGGCTATTACGGCGGGACGGTCGATGCAATCGTGCAGGGATTGGTTGATTTGACCTGGGCCTTTCCTACGATCCTTGCTGCTCTGGCCATTATGTTCATGTTAGGAACAGGACTTCGCAGTGTCATGATTGCTGTTGGCGTCGTTTACTGGGCAGGATACGCTCGGATAACGCGTGGCCAGTTCCTAGCGTTGCGAGAAGAGGAATACGTGCAAGCGGCACGGGCGGTGGGTGCGAGCAATCTCCGTATTATTTGGCGACACCTGTTGCCCAACAGCCTTGCCCCACTGCTTGTGCAGCTATCGCTGGGAATGGGGCAGGTCATTCTAATAGAGGCCTCATTGAGCTTTCTCGGACTCGGGGCCCAACCTCCCACGCCTAGTTGGGGAGCCATGTTGAGCAATGGCCGGGCGTATCTGCTCGTCGCCCCCTGGCTGACGATCATCCCAGGGTTGGCGATCATGCTCATCGTATTAGGATTCAATCTGATGGGAGACGGTCTTCGCGATGCACTTGATCCTAGGCTGTCACACATTAAGCGGTAGATGAGGGCCAATGTTTGATTGCATAATACGGAATGGCAATATAGTCAATGGTACGGGTGAACCTTCATTTGCGGCTGATATTGCAATTACGGATGGGGTAATATCCTTAGTTATGAGAGGCGGGGATGGTGCAGGACGAAACGAGATAGATGCCACCGGTCTATTGGTTGCTCCAGGGTTCATCGATATTCACTCCCATTCTGATCTTAGCCTGTTCTTCGATTCGCACGCGGAAAGCAAGATTCGTCAGGGAGTAACCACGGAAGTTGTAGGACAGTGCGGCGTTACCAGCGCGCCGGTGAGGGCAAGGCATAAGGCTGCCCTGCTTCGCCAGCTCGAGACGAGCAACTTCACCATACCGGCCGCGGACAAAGAAGCTTGGAACTGGCCGTCTCAAATGGCTTATTTAAACGATCTTGTCGAGAAAGGCGTCTCCTCTAATCTGATTCCACTGGTAGGCGGGGTCCCTCTACGGATTGCCAGTGCGGGTACGAATGTCACGCTGACGTCGCAAGAACTGGTGGGGATCAAAGAGCTCCTGAACGAGGAACTTCGCGCCGGTATATGGGGCCTGTCAAGCGGGTTGTACTACGTCCCAGAATCCCATTTCAAGCGCGAAGAACTCATTGAGCTGTGCAAGGTCGTCCGGGAACACAATGCGATTTGGGCGGTACACTTGCGGGATGAGGGACAAAGACTCTTTGCAGCGGTAGATGAGGTCATCGATATCGCACATCGAAGCAGGGTCTCCCTCCAGATTTCCCACCTGAAACTCGAGGGGAAAAGCAACTGGGGCCGGGCTGCGGACCTGCTCACTCGGATTGATAGGGCACGCGCTGAGGGAGTGGATGTCCATTGGGATCAATATCCCTACACGGCGTATGGTTCAGGGCTGATCGATGCCATTCCACCTGCGTGGCGCGCCCAAGGGGTCGATCAGGTATTAGGTCGTCTAAGCGACAAGCAATTCAGTGATTCCCTGAAGCAGGCCATGTTGCGCGGGACAGCGACCTGGCGATCACCTCTGGAAGAAATCCAGATCGAAAAGATCATTGTGACCGAAGTGAAGAACGACCTAGAATACGTCGGCAAGACAATTGGAGAGCTTGCAACCGCGTGGCAAAGAGAGCCTGTCGATGCCATTCTTAGGCTGTTGACCACTCAAGAGGGAAGTGTCAAGGTGGTAGTGCCAGCGATGTCGGAGGAGGATGTAGAGGTCATCATGCAGCATCCTGCCACGATAATCTCTTCCGACGGCAAGGCTTTCTCCTCCCAGGGACACTACGCACACGTTCACCCGCATCCACGGTACTACGGAGCCTTCCCACGCATTCTCGGTCGCTACGTCAGGGAAAAGGGTATCCTGGGCTTGAACGAGGCGATTCGAAAAATGACCAGCCTCCCAGCGAATCGACTTGGACTGAAAGATCGAGGAATGATCGCCGAGGGGCAAGCCGCGGACATCGTAATCTTCAATCCCCAGACTGTGATAGATCGTGCAACTTTCCAACAACCCTGTCGGTTCCCGCAAGGGATCGAGTATGTGCTTGTTAATGGAGATGTGGTAATTGAGGAAGGAGAGCACACTGGGAGATACCCCGGCAGACTTCTCAAGAAGCAGTAGTGTCGCCGACAGCGCGCGGATACGGAGAGAGGATGCGCAAGTGGTCATGGACGCCCTCCGACTCTGCCGCTGACAGTAGCTGGAATTATGCGAGAATCTCTTAGAGAATTCTAATGTTTGACAAAAAGGATTCGTATGGATATTGTTTGGTCTTACTGGTAATACCAACAAAGCACAAAGAAGGAAAAAATGACGGATCATCCTTGGCTAATACATCAACCGAAAAAGAGCACGCTGGTTGCTGAATGGGTGTTAGAGCAGATTCGCTCGCAGGTCTACCGTGAGGGAACCAAGCTTCCCTCCGAAAGGGAGATCGCGCAGACCCTCGGCATGAGCCGACCGCCGGTTCGGGAGGCGTTGAGCGCATTACAGATCGCAAGAATCGTCGAGATTCGGGCGGGTGATGGAACCTACGTTAAGAGTGCCGCCCCGGCAAACGAGATGGTAAGCGATACCATGTCAGTGCTTGAAGAGAGCGAAAGCCCCTTTGAGGTGATGCGAGCACGGCGCGTACTGGAAGAGGGAATCGTTAAAGTTGCAGCTACACAAGCCACTGACGAGGATGTGGAGAGGCTGGAGCAGGTCTTGGAAAGGATGAAGGACGCCGTAGTGCACGGCGATCTTTCCCGCTACTTTCAGGCCAACCGAGAGTTTCACCTTGCTGTAGCCTCCGCAACTCAAAACTCAATCTTACACGGATTGCTTAACTCTTTGCTAAGATCGGAGGAGAAGAAATTGTGGCAGGAATCCATTCAGCAATACCTCACCGATCCGGATCATATTAAGACGTATGTGGGCCGACACCAGCGTCTTCTTGAGGCGATTAAAAAAAGGGATGCCGCTCTAGCGGTTCGCGAGATGCAGGAACACTTCTCTGGAACGGTCGAAGAGGTACGCGACTATCTGTAAGGGGGGGTATTGAAAATCTGGGACAATTCACTAATTGCATGCGCCGAGGCAATCGATCGCTTGATTACAGTCGATGTTGGTGGTCGAGGGGTAATCGGTAGGCTGTATCAGGCTGCACGCGCGTTGTCTTCCAAGCCGCTTGTTCTGATAGCGGCTGAAGCGCTGCAACGCGCTTTGCTCAATAAGGACGTGGTATTTATCGCTACCGGTTGGCCGGACCGACCAGCGGTCGATCTAACGATCGCTGAGACGGACGGTCCGTCAGGCGCGGCCGTCCTCGCGCGCAGCATCCACCGGGCATTCGGAGTAGTCCCTATTTTGCTCACCGAAGAACAGTTAGTTCCAGCCTTACGCGAGGTCGTTGCGTCTGCCGGATTTAAGGTCTTGCCCCCGGAGTCCGCACTCCGCACCCGTTATTCCAAGGCACCGATACACGCGGCGACCGTCCTGCCATTTCCGATTTCCTTGATGGAGGCACAGCGCGAAGCGAAACGTCTGTTTGAGCTCTACTCCCCTGGAGCGGTCATCGTTATCGAGAAAGGAGGAATGAACGAGTCCGGCGTCATCTACTCCTGCCGAGGAGAGGAGACCACCGAAACGATTGCTAAAGCCGACCAGCTAGTCATCGAAGCGCGCGCGCGCAAGATCTTCACACTGGGAATCGGAGACGGTGGCAACGAGGTCGGGATGGGATTGATTCAAAAGGAAGCTGAAGAGATCCTGGTTCATGGTATCGGCAAAAGTATTCCTGGCGGTTTCGCCCCCAGTGTTCCTACTGACGCCTTATTGGTTGCTGCAGTCTCCAACTGGGGAGCTTACGGGGTTGCGGCGTGTTTGGCCGTGTTGTTGCAAGACCGGGATGTCTTCCACAATGAGGATGTGGAGCGGCGCGTTCTCGAAAGTTGTGCGCATGCCGGTTTCATCGACGGAGTCACAGGGTACGTTGATGGAAGCGTAGACGGTATCCCCATGGATGTGCATCTTGCCCTGGTTGGGATCCTGGGATCAATCGTTAACCAAGCCTTAAGAAGGAGTAGAGCATGAGATGGATCACTGTGTGCGGAGGAGGAAACGGTGCGCACGCCCTGGTTGGAACCCTTCTCCTGCGAGACGAGACGTACAGTGAAGAGATCAAAGACACCTCAAGCCTAGCAAGAAAGTTCCAGACCAATCTGGGCTATCAGCCGCTTAAGGTCCCCGTGAAGAAGGTCAATGCCGGTTATCAAGTCGATGAAGCGACGCGGTATCTCACAGAAGATGTTCCGTTTAGCCTCCTGGTAACGAAAGGGATTGCCTTAGTGGTGGGGGTTGAGACTCGATGGGGAACTTGTTGGGTGTGACGTGATGAGAACACGCGCCCCACAGCGGCACACGCTCGATTCTTTAGAGGAATTAATTAGATAGAAACTTGAATCGTGGAGGGAGACGCAAATTGAGCAAGCAAATGAAGAAGAAGCGGCGAGTCTTGGCGGGATCGATGGACCCCTGCGTGCACACGCTTGGGACGGAGAAGTTCGCCGAGTGGTTGGAGGACCTTGGGGTAAGCTATGTAGCCGTCAAGCTGGGGCCTGCGGTCACTATCGATGAGCTTCTTAACAAGATTCAGGAGTCACACCCTGAAATTGTAGCCATCTCCTATCGTTTGGGGGATCTGCACGTTGATGAGATCGTTACCGAGTTCATCGAGAAGGCCGTGAAGCGCGGTCTAGAGTCGAAGATCAGTGGGATCCGCTACGCCTTCGGCGGGACGCGTCCCGCAGCCAACCTCGTGCGAGCAATGACCGGACAAAGGATCGAGCCGGATCGGTTCTCTCCTGCCGAGAACCGACACTTCGACCTTGATGCGCTCGCCAGGGAATATGAGGGTAAGGAGGAGTTCAAAGACTTCTTTGCGATCATCGTGGACGACTATGTCACGATGGAGGAGCTGGAACAGTTTGCGAAGCAGACCCAGGGGAAGAAGAGCGAGAAACTGAGCTGGTCGGACGAATTACTCGAAAGGATTCAGCAGGTTCGCGAGCGGGAGAATCGCCCCATTCTCCGCGCACACATCGGAATCGCTGCTGAATCCCTCGAACCGACAATCAAGGGTGTAGAGGAACTGAGCGAGGCCGAGTGCCTCGAGATCGTATCATTGGCGCCTGATCAGCCTTCGCAGGCCTTTCTTCCCAAGTTCGTCCGCGGAGATGAAGACCCAAACGAGCACCATCGTGGGCAAGGAGGAGCCCCCATTACCAGCAAGGAGGATCTTTGGGCCCTCAAAGAAGCAACCAAGCGGGGGAACTTCCCTCTCTCTAGAATCTACTCAGGTACAGACGAATTAGGAGAAGCAGCGAAGATCTTTGAAGAAACAATTAACATGGCGTTCCCGGCTGTGCCAATCTTCTACTATAACCAGCTAGATGGGAGAGGACCGCTGTCCATCTGGGATGGCTTTGTCGAGCACTTCGATGTTATGCGCTGGTGGGCATCTATCGGCAAGCCGCTTGAGATAAACGATCCCCATCAATGGCAGCTTAGAAACTGTACCGACGACATGTACGTGGCGGATCATGTGCTATGTGGGGTGGTCGCCCTGAAGATGGGGATCAAAAACTACGTCATGCAGTTGATGTTCGACCTGCCGCCAGAGATCTACCCTCTCTACGACCTGGCAAAGATGCGTGCTGCCTACGAACTGATCGAGCCGCTCACCCGGCATTTTGATTACAACATCATCCGCGAAACGCGGGGCGGCCTGTCCAGTTTTCCCCCCAACCTCGACAAGGCACAGGGACACCTGGCATTGACCACTTACTGGCAGATGTTTATGGAGCCGGAAATAGTCCATGTCGTGAGCATCTCCGAGGCGCACCACGAAGCAAAGACAGCGGATATCGTGGAGAGCTGTGAGATCACCAAGCAGGTCTTCGAAGAGTTCTTGCGGGGACCGCAGCCGGATATCTGGAACGATCCCAAGGTAATGGCGCGCAAGGAAGAACTGAAGAAGGGCGCTATGTACAACATATTCCACCTGGCACTCCTCGGTGGCTATCAGGGCAAGGTAACCCTGGATAACTTCTTCGAGTATGCCGTCTCACCGGAAGAGGCGCGTGAGCGCACAGATGCTAAAGACCGTGAGATGAACTACGAGATGATGCTGGTCGACATTATCGATGAAGCGAACTACCCCACCGGAGGCTGCGAAATCATCAGCCCTGACACCCTAGATCTTGCGTTGCAGACTGGGCTATTCCAAGCCCCGCAGGTGACGGTGATCGATAAGCGCTACGAGATGAGCGGGCGGTGTAAGACCGACAATACCCAGGGAATGTGTAAGATCAAGTCGTTTGATGGAAGACCCGTTAAAGACGAGTTCGAGCGGCTCGGTCGGGTCCGCGAGAAATACCCATGGTACTTCTATCCCGATGTTTCCTTCGGTGATGAAGAATCGACCATCACCGAAGTGGAGGAGCATGTCAATGACGCACAGGTGGAGGCCTTTCGCCGTCAGGTGGGGGTCAAGGAACTCGATGACCTAAACGTCCTCGCGGTTGACTTTGGCAGCACCTTCACCAAGGTACTTACCTTCAACACTAAGGACGAAGAGGTGAAACTGCGGTATGTGCCGACGATCCTGGAAGACATCCGGCACTCCCTTGCCAATGGATTGGGCGTCGGAGGTGAGGTCGAAAAGAGCGGTAGTTGGAAACCGTTGGAAGAGAAGCTAGCCGAGTTTGACATCAAGCTCCCTTGTTCCAGTGCTAAGGGGGGGTTGAAGATGGTCACGGTTTCACTCACCGATGCGGAGAGCGGGTTTGCTGCAGATACGGCTGCTCTAACCGCTGGAGCAAAGATCGTCGGTCGTTATTACGGTAGGCTCACCGAGGAACTGGGACGAAAGATCTACGAAGGTGATGAACCGGAGATCATCCTCATTGCTGGCGGGACCGATGAGGGGGGTGAGGTCAAGACGCAACTGCACAACGCGAAGATCCTCGCGGATTCAGCCAAGTACGTCACACACACCAAGTACGGAGTGCCCATCATCTACGCCGGAAATCAAGATATCGCAGACGAGATAGAGGCAATCTTCAAGGAAAAAGGGATCGATATCCGCGTGGTGGAAAACATTATGCCGGAGGTCAACCAATTTGCTATCGAGACGGTCAACGAGACGATCCGTGACCTATTCCAGACGGTGGTCATCCGTGGTAAAGGGTTCGACGTAGCGGAGCAGTACATGGACGCTCCGTTCATTCCCACTCCTCGGGCAGCCTTCCTGGGCGTAAACCTACTCGTGCGCGGTTATGGGAAGGAAAAGGGTATCGGACCTTTGGTGTGCCTCGATGTTGGAGGGGCAACAACCGACTTCTACGCCAATGTGCCGGACAACCCTCTCTACATATACCCGTGGGACGTTGCCGAGAAGCGCAATAAGCGGACAATTCTAAAGACCCCGAACATGCCGCTCGCCTACCGCCGTGTGGAAGGAAAATACGGCATGGCGTACAACGCGGAGAATCTGGTCGAGATCGATCGTTACCAGAGCGGGGAGATGCAGACCGAACTGAACGAGCTGTTCTCAAAGAGATTCTCCAAGTTCTCCCTCTCTAGCGACGATCCTTTTGGGGGCTTCCTAGAAAAGGACGGCAAGGGGTACGAGATCGACCTTGAAAATTACATCAACTGGATTCACAACAATCCGCACGAACTGCCGAAGAGCCGAGAAGAAAACTGGGTGCGGGCATTCATGACCAACGAGGTCATGCGAATCACAACTAAGAACAACGTCGGACACGTGCGTGAGACCGATGTGTACTTCCTCCAATACGGCGTTAACTTCTTCTCTCAGCCGACCAACGTTCTTATGGTGGGCGGAACCATCTATGGGAAGGCCCGTGAAGGCACGCAGGAACAGATGGAAGACCTGAGGCTGATTGCCAGAGGAACCCTCTTCAATAAGGATGAGTACACAGTGCTGCGCCCTAACGGGCAGGTGTTCCTGGATGCCGACTATGTTCTCTCGACAGTAGGAGGGCTATATGGCAGGGTAGATCCGGAACGCGCTGTTCGGATGCTTAAAAAGTATCTGATGCCATTAGAGGTGAAACGAGTCGAGACGGATTTGTAGAATGAATGAACTGGGATTGATTCAAGTCTACACCGGCACCGGAAAAGGAAAGACCACTGCTGCTATCGGAGCGGGCATCCGCGCTGTTGGGCAAGAGCTGAGAGTTCACATGATCCAGTTCCTCAAGGGGGGGGATAACTTCCCCCCCTACGGAGAGGTCCGCGCGCTTGCGCTGATCCCTGAATTCACGATGGAGCAGTTCGGCCCGGATCACTTCGTTAACCCAAAAGCGATAAGTAACGAGGATCGCGAAATTGTCAAGCGCGGCTTGCAGCAAGCGGATAGAGTTCTCACTTCAGGAGATTACGACCTTGTGATCCTCGATGAGATCAACGTTGTCCTCGATCTTGGGATGGCAAGTCTTGAAGACATCCTCTCCCTGTTGAAAAAGAAGGCACCCCACTCCGAGGTGATCCTAACTGGTCGCGGTGCTCCAAGAGGGCTCATCGATTTTGCAGATCTCGTTAGCTGTGTGAATGACGTGAAGCACCCGTTCAACGCAGGAGTATCGGCCCGCCTGGGAGTTGAGTACTAGACTGAAGCTTGAAGCTCCTGAGATTGAAATGACAGGGATCTTTCTCAATATGAAGCTGCGAGATCTTCTACACCTAACAGGAGGCCAAGATCCTGATCGAGAACTGGCGCTTTGAGTACAACCGCATCCGACCTCACAGGAGCTTGGGGCAACGTCCGCCAGTACCTGGGACGCGTACGCTAGTTTCGACATTGGTCTTTGGCGGGAGGTGATCGATTAGGCTAACTCTAGAAGTGGACCGATCGCTGAGAGGCGTCATCTGAGACTGATTAAGGGACCATCTTGATCCCAGCCTTGAAGCATGGAGAAATGAAGGCATACAACACTCATATCATAAGGGGTTGGATATGGCTATTTTACCTCAACAGAGACGGATACTTGACCACCCAATTCTGGGACGACTTCCGGATGCTCAGGGATGCATGATAGTGGTAGATGGCAAGCCACTCCCTGCCAGACCAGGAGAACCGATTCTCGCAGCCCTTCTAGCAGCTGGGATAAAGACTACACGTACAACAGAGAAGCTCAGTCAGCCGCGAGGGCTCTTCTGTGGAATCGGACTCTGCTCCGACTGCTTGGTCACAGTCAACGGGCAGCCAGAAGTCCCCAGCTGCATAACCCCTGTTGAAGACGGCATGTGTATCGAAACATCTCGAAGTACAAGGTAGCGACTTATGAAGCATAGAGAAACCGAGATTCTTGTGGTGGGCGGAGGCCCTGCCGGTCTTTCGGCAGCGATTGAAGCAGCTGACCGAGGCGCTGGAGTGCTTCTGGTTGATGAGCAGAAGGATCCGGGAGGCCAGCTTGTGAAGCAGATTCACAAGTTCTTCGGATCTGGGAGACACGGTGCGGGTACGCGAGGAATCGATCTTGCCACCCAGCTAGCCAGCAAAGCTCAAAAGCTAGGCGTTCAGATTCTGCAAGGGATGAGCGCTGTTGGTGTTTTCGAGGATTCGGTCATATTCTCTGACAGAGACGGAAGTCTGTTTCGTTTCAGGGCATCGCGTGGAATCATCGCGACTGGTGCTTCAGAAAAAACTGTGGCTTTTCCAGGCTGGACTTTGCCTGGTGTAATAACAGCCGGCGCTGCGCAAACCTTCGTGAATCTGCACAGAGTTGTTGTTGGGCAGAAGGTGCTCGTCATTGGAAGCGGCAATGTTGGCCTCATCGTAGCTTACCAACTGCTGCAAGCAGGAAGCGAAGTTGCCGGGATTGTGGAGATGAGACCGGAAATCGGGGGATGGGGCGTGCATGCGAGCAAGGTGAGGCGGCTAGGCGTCCCGATTCTCACAGGGATGTCGGTAAAGGAAGTTCGAGGGAGGGATTGCGTAGAGGAAATCGTCCTGTGTACCGTGGATCAAGATGGAACTCCATCAGGCGAGGAGAGGATCATCACGGTCGATACGGTTTGCCTAGCCGTGGGTCTCTCACCAAGAATTGAGTTTCCACAATGGCTCGGATGTCGGATGGGTTTCTCAGCTTTATTGGGTGGCTATCTTCCACTACACAACTCGGTTATGGAGACTGCGGTGCCTGGTTGGTTTGTAGCGGGAGACGCAGCAGGGGTTGAGGAGGCTTCCACAGCAATTGAGGAAGGAAGGCTTGCAGGTATAGCGGCAGCCACATCTCTGGGGTATGGCAAAGGAACAACCTGCGAGGAGGAAATCCGTGAGATAAGAGAGTCTCTGAACGAACTCCGATTAGGTCCGTTCGGCCGTGAGAGAAAACGTGCTAAAGAGAGGGTGGTGTCAGAGTATGAAACAGGATAGCGGCAGCGCTTCTGCTCTAAACTTGCGAACAGCAGGCATCTTAGATGCCTGCGAGCTCAGTGAATGCTCAGGAGTACCAAGTCTAAGGCGTCTGCGCCAAGGGCCCGTAGCAGTCATTGAGTGTAGTGAAGAGATCCCCTGTAATCCTTGCGAGATTGGCTGCGCAAATGGAGCGATAGAAGTGGGCCGGCCCATCACAAACCGGCCCATGCTCAAGTCGGATCAATGTAGCGGTTGCGGAGTCTGCATCGCGAAATGCCCTGGGCTTGCAATCTTTGTTGTGGACTTATCGGCAGAGACTGAGGATATCGTGTCTCTTCCGTATGAGATGTTGCCAATCCCTCAGGTTGGTGAGATCGTTGACGTATTGAACCGGGAGGGCAATCTGGTCGGACCAGGCAAAGTTGCTCAAGTGGCGACCTCCTACGGTAACGATCGAACAACCGTAGTCACTCTAGCGGTTGACAAGGGGCAAGGAATGCATGTTAGAGCCCTGCGTGTAAAAGGAGCAGAATATGCCCAACAAAGATGAGGCCCTCGTGATATGCAGGTGTGAGGAAGTGACAAAGGCCGAGATCCTCGACGCTATCCATGAGGGATGCAGGACTCTGGATGAAATCAAGCGTATGACAAGAGCTGGCATGGGGCTATGTCAAGGACGCACATGTGGTAACCTCATATCGCAAATCCTCCAACAAGAGGGAGTGCTGTCAGAAGGAGCTGCCACTCCAATGAAGGTGCGATTTCCTTTGCGCCCAGTAACACTCGAGGCGATTGCACTCGGTGCCGAGAATATCCCCGAATCGCTGGCGACGAACGAGAGGGAGGAATAGTGCCCCACCGTACTCATGATGTTCTCGTGGTGGGTGGTGGGATCATAGGAGTCTCCATTGCCTACTACTTATCGAAAAGAGGAATCGATGTAGGGGTTGTGGAGAAGGGATACCTGGGCTCAGGCTGTAGTGGTGCCACAATGGGTCTTGTGGGAGCGTCTTCGCGAACCCCTGTCAGCTACGCGCTTCTAGCAGAGCGAAGCAAGGAGCTGTTTGCTGAATTGGCAGTCAACTTGGGAAGGGAGATACACTACGAGAGATGTGGGATGATTCGGGTATTCAGGACCCCGGCAATGCTGGAAAAAGGGGAAACGATAATCCAACTCAACAGGACCGCAGGTATCGATGTCTCCTATATCGACCGGGCAGGGGTCAGCGATCTCGAGCCTCATCTTTCAACAGATAAAATCCTTGGTGCAGCTTTCTGTCCTACCGATGGCCGAGTTGATCCATTTGCAGTCCTGAGAGGACTTGTAGCTCAAATACGGAATCAGGGAGGTTCTCTATACTTCAACACCCGTGTTCTACGAGTTGAACCAGGACGTCGTACCGTGCGACTTGTAACATCTAGTGGAGTATTCGAAGCAGCAAAAGTAGTCGTAGCCGCGGGGAACTGGTCGCCACTGATCTGCCAGTCAATGGGGGTTGGGCTACCTTTGAGGCCCGTGCGTGGGCAGATCCTCATCACGCAGAGGATGCCAAGGCTCTTCACACATGTAATAGGCCCAGGAATCTCGCAGGGATGGCGAGGGAACATCCTTCTAGGGTTCAACTCAGAGGAAGTCGGGTATGACAATAGAAACACCTTCTCTGGTCTGCAGGCAATTGCCGCTGACGACATGTTGAAGTCACCTGAGTTGCGCAATGCTCGTATCATACGGAGCTTCTCCGGCCTTCGCCCGATGCCGTTCGATGGACACCCTATACTGGACCAACTCCCAGGTCATCGAAACATCTTCGTGGCTTCAACACATAGTGGCATTGCTTTGAGTCAAGCTATCGGTGACTACATGGCTCAGTGGATAGCTGAAGACAAGAAGGATCGAAGGTTAGATGAGTATAACCTTGGACGACCTTCCCTCGGGGAGACCCCCAAACCGTATCGCGCTGCTGGCTAAGAGGGCTACTCGATTGGCCGGAGGGAGAGATCGTAGCGTCTGTCTCCTGACCTTTCCCCAGAATCCGGTCCAAAGATCGTGTCAAAACGAACATCGATTGACCTTGCCCCAATCTTAGGTCCAGTCATAATGTCAGAAGTCGAGTTTGTTGGATTCACAAACTTGCTGCAACACCTGGCAGTTCTACAACGTAGATTGCTGGTGCCCGATTCCCTAAACTGGAATGTGGCGCATTTCATAGAAGAGCTCCGCTGGATATCCCGCAGCTTGCTGGGGGAAGTTAGCGGAAGGGGGGATTCGCCGTAGGCGAATGGGCTTGGCGTTTGTGAGTGCTATATGGACATGTCAGGAGCAAACCTTACGTCGGGCAGCAAGTCGCGAACCCGCAGGGTTCGTTACGCTACAAAGGGGCGGATGTAGCGTCATGCAACACGCCTGTCTTCGAAGATGGCACAAGCAAGGGCAGACAGGTTGTGCTTGGGGGGTGTAGTAGCCGTATAGGAATTACTACACCCCCCAGGGTTCTCTCTGTATCGAGAAGGCAACCCAT
>CAZKDW010000006.1:0-19133 GCA_964551625.1 uncultured Thermotogae bacterium
TCATAGAGTGCGTAGTAGGGGATATCGCCGATGCCGTCTTCGTCACCGTCGTATCCAACGTAGTCACTCCAATAGTTTCCGATCCCATCCATATCCCATTGGTTCCAGCGGTGCGGGTCATGTCCATTCAAGCCATTGTCTAAGAACGTGTTCTCGGTAAACGTGTTGTTCTTTGACGTAGCAGCCGCGACAACGCCGTACTTGCTTTCGGCAATCACGTTGCGCACAAACACATTGTTGGATGAATCAAGCAGATAAACGGCCGTATCAGACAAGCCGATCTGCGTGTCCTCAACGCGAGCATTCCGGACGGTATTGAAGTAGATGCCTGCTTGAGTCGTTCCCTCAATTACGCAATCGCGAACGATGAAATAGTCTGTCGTGTGATCCACGTAGATACCGTAGTCTGCCGGAGGTTGGTCAATGCGCCACCCTTCGATGATATACGGATCCTCGGATGTTCCAGTTCCCGAGAACACCCCGTTATCCACAGTGAACCCGGCATTCCCGTAGATATAGATTGGCTCGTGGTTCCCCCACCAAAGGAACCCACCACTCCCGACTTGCCCCCCCACCAGGACGACCGAAAGCACGACAGCAATTATCGCCCCCGCTGTAGCTACGACCTTCCTGCCCATCATTGCCTCCTTACGAACATCAAATTCCTCTGTGCGATGAGAATACCACGATCCTCTTCGCTTTTCTTAGATCATTCTTCGTTTCCTACAGCAGCGAAAAAGGCTTCTTCTAGATCTTCGCCGCCAAACTGTTGTTTCAATTCGTCAACGGTTCCGATGGCATGAAGCGTTCCCTTGTAGAGGATACCAATTCGGTTACAAAGCTTCTCTGCGATTGTCATGATGTGTGTAGATAGCAGGATCGTGCGTCCCTGCTCTCGGAACAGCTCGATCGTACGAACGACGGTTCGCGCAGACATCACATCCAACCCGAACGTGGGTTCATCAAGAATAAGCACAGGCGGATCATGCAAGATACTTCGAGCCAGTGATAGCTTCTGCTTTTCGCCCGTAGAGAAGGTTCCGACGCGGCGATCGGCTAGATCGGCCATGCCCAGCGTATCGAAAATCTCGTCCGATCGTTTCTTGATCTCATCGCGGCTCAATTGATTAATCCGGCCGAAGAATCGCAAGGTTTCACGTGCCGTGAACCGATCATACAATCCTGTTTCCGTTGCCAGGAACCCAATATTCTCGCGTACAGCCCCAGGCTGTGCGGCAACATCGAATCCCGCCAAGGTAGCATTCCCAGACGATGGTGTCAGAATGGTTGCCAACATGCGAAGCGTCGTTGTCTTTCCCGCGCCATTAGGTCCAAGCAACCCAAAGATTTCACCAGCAGGACACTCGAAAGACACGTCAACGGCCGCATGAACGGGGCCCCGACGTGAACGGAAGGTCTTGGATAGCCCCTGAGCGACAACGAGCGGCTCGGTCATAGCGTTTCGGCTCCCATAATTGACTGCAAGACCTCAGGAATCTGGACAGATCCATCTTCGGCCTGATTATTCTCCAAAATGCCCGCCATCAAGCGCGAGGTCGCCAGTCCTGATCCGTTCAATGTATGGACAAACTGAGGCTTCTCCTTCGGCCCGGGACGATAGCGAATATTGCCTCGCCGGGCTTGGAATGCCTCGCAATTGCTGCATGACGAGACCTCATAGTAGCGGCCTTGCCCAGGCAGGTATACTTCCAAATCGACCGTCTTGGTCGCCTGTTGTGCCATGTCCTGTGTCGTCAGAAGCACCACTCGGTAGTGCATACCCAATGCTTGAAGGATACCCTCTGCGTCAGCGATGACATTGTCCAGCTCATCGTACGATGACTCCGGCGTGGTGAATTTGAACATCTCCACCTTGTTGAACTGATGCATGCGAATCAGTCCACGCTCTTCTTCTCCGTAACTGCCAGCTTCGCGCCGGAAACACGGCGTATAGGCCACGTATTGCTTGGGTAAGTCCCCGGCTTCCAGGATCTCATCCTGGTGCAGATTCACAAGAAGGCTCTCAGCTGTCGGATTGAGATAGAGATCGTCGCGTTCGCAGCGATAGATATCATCTGCAAATTTCGGCAGCTGGCTTGAGACATAGAAACTTCTTGAGTTGGCCATGAATGGCGGAATCACCGGTACGTATCCATGATTCGCATGCCTGAAGAACATGAATTGAATCAATGCCATCTCCAGCTTCGCTGCTGCCCCCACATACATGGGGAACTTGGCGCCTGCGATCATCGCAGCTCGCGGGAAGTCGAGAATGCCCTTCATTTCAGCCAGTTCCAGGTGATTCTTGATTGGGAATGCAGGCTCTGGCTTGTCTCCCACTGTCTTCAAGACGACATACTCGTCCTTGGCTCCTGTGGGTACAGACTCGTGCGGAAGGTTGGGAAGGAGGGCCAATAGGCCGTCGATCTGTGTCTGCGTGTCTCGCAATGTGTCGTCGAGTTCCGAAACGCGGTTCGAGAGATCAGACAAACCCGCCAACAAATCGTCAGCGTCTTCGCCATCGCGTTTCCGTCGGCCAACTTCCTGCGATCCTTTATTGCGCTCTGCCTTCAGGCGTTCCACGTCTGCAATCAGTTCACGCCTCTGCTCATCCAAGCGAAGAATCTCTGACAAATCAACAGACGCATCACGCGTTCTCAGACGCGTTTCAATGTCTTCATAATGCTCACGAATCAGACGAAGCTCGATCATCCACTGCCTCCATTCCCTATGGGATTCTAGGAAAGAAACCGCCAACCAACAGTGATGCACATTACATTCCGGTTCCCATCAGGTTTTCCACTGCCTATTCACCGAGTATAATCCATACATTCGCGCAATCCGTGTTGCGGGAATGCCAATTATACCGGAAACGAGGGACGACTTATGCGATTGTTGATGTACTCTAAGGCTCTGTACTCAAGCTGGATCTATTACAGTGCAGATCGAATTCTCTTTGACGCTGGCGAAGGCGCGAGCTCCATCTTAGGCAATAAGGCATTCGCCATTCGCCACATCTTCCTTTCGCATGGGCACGCCGATCACATCAGCGGCCTCATTGGCCTGGTCAACATCCGCAACAACGCGATGGGAGACAAAGAGAAACAGCTATCCGTCTACTACCCCAAAGACAACTTCCTCATCTCGGAGATGATTCGGTTCATCTCGCGGACCAATCGGCGGTTGGACTATCAGCTTGAATGGATTCCCCTTGTACCCGGCGATCGCATCGAGCTTCTCGATTGTCAGATGCCCCGTTATGTGGAAGCTTTCCCAACGCAGCATGTTCACAATGAGGTGTCTCTTGGATACAACGTTGTGGAAATTCGCCATCGCCTCAAGCCGCAGTTCTCGGGTCTGCCCCAAGAAGACATTGTCGCTAAGGTAAAATCTCTGGGACGCAAAGCGATCTCTGAAAACTATCATCAGAAACTGTTCTCTTATGGCGGTGACTCCGTCGGCCTTAAGCCTGCTTATATTGCGGATACCGAAATTCTGTGTCACGACACAACATTTCTCGATGAGAGCGATCGCAAGGATTACAAACACGCCACACTGGCCGAGGCCATCTCCTGCGCTCGCGATGCTCGCGTCAAGAAGGAGTTGTACTGCGTTCACATCTCTAGTCGCTATAAATCAGAGGTAAAGAAAATGCAGGCAGCCACCGATAAGTCTGAAGACCTCGACTTCAAGGTAACGCTGATCCCGCCAGGGCGCATCACAGTTATCGACTAGCCAGCTTGTTGGCGATCCCCTTCCAAACAGCGTTTTTCGTTGCCACCCTATCTGCGATTCAGTACCATGCCTTCACTTCGTGGAGGTTGTGGTTCGGAGTAATGCCCCACACTAGATAGTAGGCCCAGAGGAGGGACGATGATTGATCGCCAATTTACCCGGATTCAAACCGAATTACCCGGCCCCAAATCGGCTGAACTTTTTGCCACAAAGGCAAAGTATGTAGCAGCACCATTGGAGACCTTTGCCCCGTTTATTGTGAAACAGGCAGAGGGAGCCATTATTGAAGATTTGGACGGCAATCGATTCCTCGATTTCTCCGGCGGATGGGGATGTCTGGCTGTCGGCCAAAGACACCATCGCATCGTCGCAGCACTGAAGGACCAGATCGACAACTATCTACATACGGACTTCACAGCCGTGCCCTATGCCCCATTCATCGAACTGGCAGAACAGCTGTGCGAGCATACGGCCATCGATGGCCCCAAGAAGGCTGCTTTCTTCAACAGCGGTGCCGAAGCTGTCGAAAACGCCGTCAAGATTGCCCGCGCCTACACGAAACGCAAAGCCGTGCTAGTATTTGAGAACGCGTTTCACGGCCGCACGCTATTGGCCATGACCATGACTCACAAGGCGAAACCCTACAAGTACGGGTTCGGCCCATTTGCTCCCGATGTTTATCGCCTGCCTTATCCTTACGAGTACCATAAGTCCATCACAGCAGAAGACATCGAACGATCGCTGCTAGAACTAGTTGATCCGTCAGAAGTTGCTGTCATGGTTGTTGAGCCGGTTATCGGCGAAGGCGGATTCCTTGTTCCCCCAGCCTGGTTCCTGCCTGCCATGCGGCAATTAGCAGACAAGTATGGCTTCGTTCTCGCAGTCGATGAAGTACAGTCAGGTATTGGTCGAACCGGCAAGTTTTTCGCGTACGAGCACTTCGACATGCAGCCTGATCTCATCTGTGTAGCCAAGTCACTGGGCTCAGGGCTTCCGCTATCCGGCGTTGTCGGCAAGGCAGAGATTATGGACGCGCCTATTGGCAGCGGCATCGGCGGCACGTATGTGGGCAATCCCCTCGCCTGCCGGGCGGCCTTGGAAGTCATCCGCACGCTGGATGAAGAGGATCTGCTCACACAAGCCATCCGAGTCGGCGATCGTATCAAGGCTCACTTCCAGCGGCTGGCATCCAAATACGATGTCATCGGTGACGTGCGTGGACTAGGAGCCATGGTGGGAATGGAGCTTGTCACAGATCGAGTGACCAAGGAACCGGCAAAAGACATCACAGGAAGGATCGCAACGGCAGCATTGAACAACGGAGCCATCTTCCCTACAGCCGGATTACAGGGGAATGTGCTGCGCGTTCTCGTTTCACTCACGATCAGTGACGAGCAGATTGATGAGGGCATGCAGATCCTTGAAGCAGCCTTCGAGAGCGTCCTGAGCTAGCACCGTAGTCGATGGATCAGATATCTCAGCACTTCCTCAAATATGCGGAAGTGCTGAGATTCACTCAAACAGCCGCCCCTTGGGCCGAAACGCCATACTTCTTCCATTTTCGCTGAAACACGCATGAGCAGGCGCTTTCAGGCTTATCAATCGAGCAAACCCTCAGGTATTCTACGATACAGACTTGGCAAGCCTACCCTTCATTGCTATACTGACGCCAGATTCCTATAACCCAAGGGGGTAGACGTGAACAAGGCAGAACTCGTTGAGAAACTCGCGAAGAAAACGGGTCTCACCAAGAAGGATGCTCGAGCAGCACTGGACGGTGTGGTGGAAGTAGTTACGGCAGCGCTAAAGAAGAACGAACCTGTGATCATTACCGGGTTTGGTAAATTCGAAACGCGCAAGCGCAAGGCAACAACCCGCATGAACCCTCAAACCGGTGAGCGAATTAAGACACCGGCGAAGACTGTTCCTGCGTTCAAGGCCGGTAAGAACCTCAAAGATACCGTAGCCAAGGCCAAGAAGTAGCCATCGCTTGGTCTGCCCGCTCTGTGAGCGGGGCCCGCTCTCTAAGCGGGGTAGCTCAAAGACGGGTCTGCTCTAACGAACAGATCTGCCCCAGGGCAACAGAGAAATTCGTAAAAGAGGAAGCTTCGGCTTCCTCTTTTTAATTGGTTGTTGTGTCCCCATCTAAATCGATCCGCCGACGGTCGATTATGTCTCTGTTTTGCCAGCCACTATACTCCTATCTATGGAACTCCTTCAGGATCTCAATTCAGCACAGCGAGAGGCTGTAACTCATGGCGATGGGCCTCTTCTCATTGTCGCGGGCGTGGGTACGGGGAAGACGACGGCGATCACTCGGCGTATTGCGTGGCTTATCGCCGAGAAGCTAGCACGTCCTGCTGAGATTCTTGCACTCACATTCACAGAGAAGGCAGCTGCAGAGATGGAGGAGCGGGTTGATTTGCTCGTTCCCTATGGCTATGTCGAGGCCCAGATCGGAACGTTCCACGCCTTTTGCGATCGCGTACTGCGCGAGAATGCCATCCTTCTGGGATTGTCTCCCTCGTTTCGTATCCTCACTGAGGCTGAGCAAGCCATCTTCCTTAAGGAACGGTTGTTTGATCTGCCTCTCGAACGATTCAGGCCGTTGGGTAATCCAATGCGCCACTTACGATCGCTGCTGTCATTGTTCTCTCGTGCTAAGGATGAGGATGTAACACCAGTTGATTATGCAGCTTTTGCTGAACAGCTTGCCACGGATCTCGTCGGCAAGGAAGCTGACGAAGACTACGCAGTCCTGGTTGAAGAGGCTGCCCAGCAGAAGGAGCTCGCTGAGACGTATGCCGTATACCAGAACCTGCTTGCTGAAGCTGGTTTCGTCGACTTTGGAGATCAGATCACCATGACCTTGCGGCTGTTCCGAGAGCATCCAACGGTATTGGAGCGGTATCGGAAACGCTACCGCTACATCCTCGTCGATGAATTTCAAGATACGAACTACGCGCAGTCCGAGTTGTTAAAATTGCTGTCCAGCCATCGCAATCTCACGGTCTGTGGCGACGACGATCAATCAATCTACAAATTCCGCGGCGCTGCCATCAGTAACATTCTCGGCTTCCAAGATTCTTTCCCCGAAGCAAAACTTATCGTGCTTGATGAGAACTACCGCTCGACACAGGCAATTCTTGACTCAGCCTATCGCCTCATCCAGAACAACAACCCTGATCGACTGGAAATTCGCGCCAATATCACCAAACGCCTGCACTCGAATTCTGAGAAGGGCCGTGCGCCGCTGCACCATCACTTCGAGTCATTGGAAGAAGAATCCGACTTCGTCGCAGATACCATCGCGGCTCGACATGAAGAAGACGGTCGCCCCTTCTCCGATTTCGCGATCCTCGTCCGCAGTAACGCCCAGGCCGACACGTTTCTCAGAGCTCTGAACCTGGCTCACATTCCTTGGCGTTTTTCTGGCAGCCGAGGCCTGTATGACCAAGAAGAAGTCCGATCAGCCATTGCCCTTCTTCGTGTCTTGGCGGATCCCCGAGATACGCTATCGCTGCATTACTTAGCTAGTTCCCAACCATATGACGTGCCAGCAGAAAGCTTGGCCACAGCAACGGCGTATGCCCAGCGGCAGAACAAGTCCCTGTTGCAGACCTTCCGCATCCTCGCCAAGAATTCGGGCTTTCTCGATGTCACTGCCGACGGCATGGAACGCATCGGGAGACTGTTGGAGGATCTCGACGTCATGCTCCCCCTGTCTACGAAGGAGCGAACGGGCGAGCTGTTGTTTCAGTATCTGTCCGCACAAACAGGCACCATCGAGCGACTGTCAAACTCAACGGTTCCCGCCGATATCCAACGGGTTCAGAACCTGGCTCGCCTGTTTTCCATTGTCGAGCGATTCTCACGCGTCGCACGGTACGATCGCGTCGCCTGGTTCATTGACTATCTCGACGACCTCATCGAAGCGGGAGACAACCCGCCTGTTGGCGATGCCCAGAGGGACGATGATGCCGTGAGCGTACTGACCATTCACCAAGCTAAGGGACTGGAGTTCCCCATTGTGCTCTTGGTAGGCCTTGTATCCGGTCGATTCCCATCTAACAATCGCGCGGATCCCATTCCGTTGCCTGCCGGATTGGTCAAGGATGTCGTTTCGGATGCCGATTTTCATCGACAAGAAGAGCGCCGCCTGTTCTACGTGGGGATGACGCGAGCCAAGGAAGATGTCTATTTCACCAGCGGTCAGGATTACGGCGGGAAACGCGCACGCAAGCCATCGTTGTTCGTTTCAGAAGCCCTCGATATTGATGCATCGCAGGTGATACCAGAACGCCGATCGCCGCTACTCAGACTTTCCAGATTGGGAGAACCAGCCAAGGTCGATACGCCACAGCAACAAGAGCTCGTGTTGTTCCCGCAAGGTGACGAGATTCTCACACTCAGCCATCGTAAGATTGATGACTTTCTTACCTGTCCCAAGAAATACAAGTACGTCCATCTACTGCGAGTGCCCATCCGTCAACATCATGCCGTCATCTACGGCAATGCCATTCACCAAGCCATCCGCATCTTCCATCTCAATCGGATGTCCGACAGAGACACGCCCGTCAAAGATCTGCATGATGTATTTCGCAAGGCTTGGCAAACCGAAGGCTTTCTCACGCGAGAACACGAGGAGCTGCGTCTTCAACAAGGCCTGAAGGCACTTACCGCCTTCCACGCAGCCGAGATGGCCTCGCCATCCATCCCGAGCTATGTGGAGAAGCGCTTCTCACTGACACTCGATGACATTCGGTTGGTGGGAATCTTCGATCGTATCGACATTGTAGATGGCGTAGGCACGATCATCGATTACAAGACATCGGACGTCCAAACGACAGATCAGGCCAACAAGAGAGCCAAGGCCAGCGGTCAGTTGGCGCTATATGCCTTGGCTTATCAGCAGTTGTTCGACGATCTACCTGACGCTTTGGAGCTGCGATTCCTAACGCCAGATATCATCATCGGTCGAACGGTGCCAACTGAGAAGATGTTGGAAAGCGCGCGAAGCGATATCGCCGCGGCTGCTGCGGGCATACGATTGGGAGCCTTTCCAGGAGAGCCAACATATCGTGCATGTCAGTATTGCGCCTATGCTACGATCTGTCCGGACCGTAGATCTTAAGACTCCGAAGATTCCGATTCTGGCGTCTTCGTCTCGGTCTCATCTCCAGGAAGCGAGTCGATCGATACGATGTGGTCCGCCCATAGGGATTCGATGTCGTAGAACGCACGTGCGTCTTTGTGGAAGATGTGCACAATGATATCGCCATAGTCCATCACAACCCACCGTCGTTCGCTCAATCCTTCACGATGCCTCGCCTTAACAGGGAAGCTCTTCATAAAGTTTGATGCAATCGCCTTCATATGCACAGAGTTGTCTGCTTCGCCAATGACGAAGTAGCTTGTCGGAATCGACACATCAGAGAGGTCGATGACGACGATGTTCTCGCCCTTTCTGTCTTCAATTAACTCGATCGCTTTGCGGATCATTGCAATTTCTTCGTTCACTCAATCTCCAATCCTGCTCCAGCAATAAACACGATATCCGTGCCTGCTGGGATAAAGTCACTCAAGGCTTCGTAATGGGATTCAAATGTCTCGGGGAATACAATTTGCGCTCCACTCGGCAGCGCATCCCGCAACACCCAGGCCTTCGATTCGTCAGTAAGAACGATGACATAACTCGTTTCGTAATCAAATGCATCGGCATTTCCGATGCCCGTCACTTGGAACCCTCGCGCAATCAAGTAATCGGCCGTTCGGCTCGCCATCAGGCGAACGCCATTCCCATTAAACACAGCCACCTTCACGTCACTGGGGGTAAGTAGCTCAAGACCCTTCAACAATGCGGCAACGACCCGTTCCGTTCCCACAGCGTTGGGTTGAGTGTATGTCACACCATCGATCTCCACAATCTCGCCAATGAGCTGGTTTGCTCGCACGTCTTCCTGACGGACATCATGCAGGACTGCTGCTGCCTGCTGAAGTTCGGCCAATGAGAGATTGGTTTTCAGGGCAGGTGCTACTTCGCGAACTGTGCCTCGAAGCGAGCGTATCGTAGGCGCCGCGACACCTTGCGACAACAGGGCGCGCAGGAAAGCTTGCTGACGCTTGAGTAACCCCATGTCATCCGGCATGGAAGGAGCCGTCGCAAAGACCACGGCACCCGCCGCGTCAAACGGTTGGTCGCCTGCTCGAATCTCTACACGAAGCGCTGGCTCGGTCTCCAAGTCCATATAGATGGCCGAAGAATCCAAGGTAATCGTCAATCCGCCCAGCACGTCAATCCACGACTCGATCGTCTCGCGTGCACACGAAATGTAGAAAGGGATCTCCAACCCAATCAATGTGCCGATGGCGTCTGCAACTGCATCCATACCATCTGTCGAACAAACAGTTGCTGCTTGTGCAAAGGAACCAGACATATCTCGCAGCCTCAGGTTGGCAGGAAATGAGAACAGTACAGCATCCGTTTCTGAAAAACTGATCAAGGAAATCAGATCGACAGTATCCGCAGCATCACGCCCAACAAGAAGCACATTGACGCGATCGCGCTGTTCAAACAGTCTATCTACATCCCACTGTGTGAGTACAAACCATACGACAACTGCTGCTGCCAATGCCAAAGCAATTCCCGCGTAGATAAGCACCTGTTTACGAACCGTATTCCCCCTCATAATCCCCCCTACGCTCGACGCTATCACAGGCATCAAAGAATGTCAACAAGCTGTCCCTCCGCTGTGTGTACCAGGGGCACCAGTTGACGGGTAGATGCGCGCGCGTATCCTTATGTTCACTATGGAGCTACACAGCAATGCGAAACTAACAAATCCATGGGTCCAATTGGCAACAGGCTCCGTTCGTGCATTCGTTAGAACAGGAGCCATGTTACCTGTACCCAACCCGACGATTCCTGAATTGGCAGTCAAAGCAGGCGTGTTCGTGTCCATCAAGAAAAATGGACACCTGCGTGGATGCGTTGGCACATTCTCTCCCGCTCAGGAAACAGTTGCTGAGGAAATCATCGCTAATGCAATCAAGTCCGCATCAGAGGACCCGCGTTTCCCTCCCATCACTGAAGATGAGCTTGATAGCCTGACAATATCAGTCGACGTACTCTCGGCACCTGAGGATTGCAGTGAGGCAGAACTAGATCCCTCGCGCTTCGGCGTCATTGTCCAGAGCGGCTGGCGTCGTGGCCTTCTGTTGCCAGACCTCGAAGGCGTAGACTCTGTCGAAGATCAGCTTTCCATTGTCAAACGCAAAGCAGGTATCGCGCCCGGTGAGCCTGTTCAGCTTTCCCGATTCACGGTTGAGAGACACTCCTAGCATGCCGGACATTCGTGTTTCCATGAAGACCTTCGGCTGCCGAGTCAATCAATACGAGTCAGAGATGATGCGCGATCGCCTTTCATCGTCGTATGTGATAACTGACGAGGATCCTGACATCATCATCCTCAATGCCTGCACAGTAACGGCTCTTGCCGAACGAAAGGCTCGGCAAACGGCCCGCCGAATGCGACGGGAACATCCGCAAGCAAGCATTATCCTTGTCGGCTGCCTGGCCGATGCTGTAGATCAGGGCACAACGCTGTTTCCTGATGCCGATGTATTGGCAGGCAACAGCTGGAAGTCGCGAATCGATCAAGTCGTTCAGCAAACATTATCCGGCACCTGTGGCACTATGCCGCCATCTACATTCGATGATCTGTCCACAGAACAGACGCGCGGCCCCGACCATCGGGTGCGAGCGTTCCTTAAGATCCAGGATGGCTGCAGTCGCGCCTGCACCTATTGCCGCACAACGCAGGTCCGCGGAGCACCACGCAGCAAGTCAATTGAAGCAATAAGGACAGAAACTAAAGCCCTCGTGGCAGCTGGTTTTCCAGAGATCGTCCTCACAGGAATCGATCTGGCCCAGTACGCAGCCAATGACGATCGCTTGGTCGATGCTGTGGAAGCCATCGCTTCGCTGGAGGGTCTTCTTCGGCTTCGGATGGCATCGGTTAATCCTTCAGGCATGACGCACGAGCTCATTGAAGCCTGCGCTTCTCTCGATACTGTGTGTCCTCACTTCCATATCCCGCTGCAAAGCGGAGACGGCCGCATCTTGGCAGCAATGAAGCGTGGGTATGATCCATCGCTCTATCTGGAGACGATTGACCGTATCCGGGCTCGAATCCCTCGAGCCACATTTGGCACAGACATCATTGTCGGCTTCCCAGGTGAAGATGAAGCCGCATTCGCCAATACCTGCCATGTCTTGGAGACTGTCGGCTATAGTAACCTTCATGCCTTCAGATACTCGCCGCGCCGAGGGACTGCCTCCGCCGACTTCCCTCAGCAAGTCCCGCCAGAAACCAAGCGAGCCCGCTCTGAAATGCTGATTGCACAGTGGCAAGACAGCCTCAGCTCTGTGCTTGACAACCGGATCAGCTCGACACAACATGTCCTCGTTGAAGAGTACCGGGACCATGTCTGGCGCGGATACACGAACGATTACCTCTACGTGAAATTTACCTCAGATCGAAAGATTCCCGTTGGCTCACTATTCCCCGTTCGCATCATCGGTCGAGCGGGCGCAATACTAGAAGGGGTTGATGATCATCGAACCGACACAAGTTGAGATGCTGTTGAGAGACGAAACTGAAGCGACTGCGCTATTCGGACAGTACAACAAGAACCTCAAGGTCATTGAGAATGCGTTCGATGCTCAGATCATCGCCCGTGGTGAATCCATCCGCATTGAGGGAGATCCTGAAGAAGTAGAGCAAGTGCGCGCGCTCTTCGAAAAGCTTATGGATCTCGTCCAAGGCAAGCATTATCCCGCAGCCAGTGACGTTACCTATCTCATTGCACAGATCAAGGCTGGCGTTGGCGTCGATGGCGTGCTCTCGGATGTCGTCCGCGTGACACACTGGGGCGAAGAGATTCGTGCCAAGACCGTTGGACAGCACAAGTACACGCAAGCCGTTCGCAAGGATGACATCACTTTCTGCATTGGCCCAGCTGGAACAGGAAAGACCTACTTGGCTGTTGCCATGGCAATCGATTACCTCAAGAAGGAAAAGGTCAAACGCATCATTCTGACACGCCCCGCCGTTGAGGCAGGCGAAGAGCTTGGATTCCTGCCAGGTGACATTCAGGCCAAGGTCAGCCCGTATCTTCGGCCGCTCTATGACGCCATCTACGACATGATTCCTGTCGCCGAATTCGAGAAACTCGTCGAGAACGGCCGCATCGAGATGGCTCCGCTGGCATTCATGCGAGGCCGTACGCTCAACAACTGTTTCGTGATTCTCGACGAGGCCCAGAATACTACCTCCATGCAAATGAAGATGTTCCTCACGCGATTGGGATTCCACTCCAAAGCGATCATCACCGGCGATGTCACGCAGGTTGATCTGGAGAATCACGAATCCGGACTCATTGCCGTTCAGAACGTGCTTACGAACATCAACGGCATCTCGTTCATTCATCTCGACAAGGGCGATGTCGTCCGCCACAACCTGGTAGCACGCATCATCGAGGCTTACGAGAACGACTTGATTCGCAAGCAAGAAGCTGCCTAGCGTCCCATTTCAAGCAGTCATTCGCACTTTGCACTCTCATTGGATTGTGCTAGCCTAGAGCTAGGACTTCCGCGCAACTTGCGTAAAGGGGCACCTATGCGATATCGAATCATCACAGTGGCGATGCTTCTTGTACTCCTGCTCTCCTCGATTTCTGTGCTGGCACCAGCCATCCGACAGCTACTCGTGGTCATCAATGAGATTTGCTGGGCCGGAACAAGCTCCGATCACACGCAAGAATGGATCGAATTGTTCAATACGACCGACGCGGACATTGACATCACAGGATGGGTGCTGGCTTCTTCAGATGGTGCCCCGTTCATTCGCTTGCAGGGCATCCTCACTCACCATACAGCCGACGACCCGACATCCGGCTATTACCTACTCGAACGAAGCTCGGACGACACCATCTCGACCATTCCTGCAGACCAAATCTACCAAGGAGCGCTAACCAATCTTGGAGAGGTACTCACATTGACGGATGCCGACGGCCGCATCATTGATACGGCAAACATTGTCTTTTCTGAAGACACGGGTCGTTCATGGCCCGCAGGCAGCGACAGCAAAGGCAATTCGCCCTTTGCCTCTATGGAGCGCCTTGAGTTCCTATCGGGCGACTCGCCTGACAATTGGGCCAGCTGCATCACCTCGTTGTATGAGGAGAACGGACAGATACTCTGCGGCACGCCCAAAGGCGAGAACTCCGTCTACAATGTTCTGCCAACCGCCCAAGTCAGCATCACGCCGCTTATCCCTCACCCCGGCCAAGCTGCAGAGTTCAGTGCAGCGAACTCCGATGATGCCAATGACGTCATTGAATCTATCACGTGGCAATTCGGCGATGGCCACGAGGCCGCGGGCCCAGTCGTTTTTCACGTCTATGCAGAACCAGGGCAATACATGGCCACTCTCATCGTCACAGATTCCAAGGGTGGCAAGACACAATTGACGCAATATGTGGACGTCTCATTTACGACCCCACCGGTTCCCGACTTCAGTCTAATGCTCAAGCCGAACCAGGACATCGCGCGAGCCACTGAGTATTTGGTTTTTCAGGATGAATCGAGTGATGCTGATTCGGCTATCGTCGCTTGGGAATGGGATTTCGGCGACGGCAACCATTCGATTGACCCTCTTGCAACACATTCCTATGCAAGCTACGGCACCTACATTGTCGGCTTACAGGTAACAGATGCCCAGGGTGAGACGGCAATCCAGACTCAATCCATATCCATTGCCAGCCAATTGCCCGTGCCTGTGTTGACGTTCTCACCAGAATTCCCGAACGAGGGAGAACCCGTTCTGTTTGATGTCAGCGAATCCTTCGATCCTGATGGCGAAATCGTCTCGGTCCAATGGGACTTCGATGGCGACGGGACCTTCGAAGCAAGCGGCCCCGAGCAAACGGCCAGCTATACCTATATGTCTGAAGGCCAGTTCGCACCGCGTGTAATTGTCACGGATGATCAATCGGACACATCGTCAAGAGCAGCGATTATTGAGGTCAACGCAACGCCTGTGGCCCAATTCCAGGTATCCAGCTTCGATTCCAACGAGCTTGATCCTGTGGCCTTCACTGATTTATCACAGGATACAGACGGCGCCATCGTTTCATGGCAATGGGATTTTGGAGACACCACCATTTCGGATGAGGCTTCGCCATGCCATACCTATCAGCAAAGTGGACTGTACACAGTCACGCTGACGGTAACAGACAATGCCGGAGCTACAGCAACGGCCGACGCCACACTGACCATCGTTAACTTGCCTCCTGTGGCCGCCCTGACTGTGGCTGAAAGCACGCTTCCTACTGGGAGTCGATTTGCCTTCGACGCATCGGAGTCGTTCGATCCGAGTCCGCAAGGAGGCTTGACGCGTTACGAGTGGAAGCTCGGACAAGACACTGGCTTCGCCGTTGAAACGTCTGTCCCCCACCTCTCCCATGCGTTTACAGAAGATGGCTTGGTCATGATTCGCGTTCGTGTGACTGACTCCGAAGGCGAGACAATCATGTCAGCACCTCTCGCCGTAACAGTTACCAACCGAGTTCCTACGGTTTCCCGAGTGACGTGGACGCCTACTGATCCTTCTGATACAGATGAAGTCGTGTTCGCAGTTCAAGCAACCGATGTCGACGGCCAAATTATCAGATGGTCGTGGCGCTTGGGCTCGACGGTTCTTTCGTCGTCCGAGCAGCTCACCCATGCGTTTGACGACGATGGGGCGTACTCACTCACGATTCAGGTCCACGACAATGATGGCGCCTGCTCCTCCCCCTATACATTCACCGTACCCGTGGTCAACACAGCTCCCGTTGCTTTATTCTCATATGGCCAAGGACCTTCAGACTGTAAAGGAAATAGCGTACGCTTCGACGCGTCCGCGTCTGTTGATCCAAGCCGAACAGGAAGCATTGTTCACGTGGCATGGGACTTTGGGGATGGTACGAATTGCCCGGGCACGGCTGCTGGCTGCTCCGAAACGGAGCGGTGGACGCCCGAGCACTGTTATTCTGAGCCCGGAACGTATATCGTTACCCTTGTTGTAATCGATGAGCAAGGCGCACTATCCAGCATTCAAAAAACTATCCTCATCGGCGAATAAAAAGGATTGGCATGTTCCGCATTCGCGAAGCAACTCGGGATGATAATGATGCGTTGCTTCAGCTTGAGGGCCAGAGCCCTCAGGGTACAGGAATCTCCATCATCATTGATCGAGACGATTACTTCTATCGCTCTCGGCTTCACGACAACAGCAAGGTTCTCATTGCCGAAGAACACGGAAAGCTTGTTGGAATCATGGCCTATGCGATCAAGGACATCCTCGTAGAAGGTCAACGCGAACGCGGTGCCTATTTTTACGATCTCAGGGGCGAGGCCACGTACAGGCGCAGCATGAAACGCGGACTGTTCAGGCTGTGGCGTACGGCCGTCGAAGGGATGGAAGAATCCGGGGCGATGTTCATCTATGGCCATGTGAAGGCCGACAACAAAGACTCCATGAATATCGCATCGAAAGTCGGAGGAGTACCTATTGCCGCGTTCGATATTCTATCACTACCCTCACTGCGAGGGCAGGCACCTGACTTGGATCCTCATCTCGATTCTCTCGTCGAAGAAACAGCGATGATTGGCGAACAGGTCGGAACACGCAATCTCAAACCCTGTGACTTTCCCGATGCCTATATGCGGGGAGAAAAGTTGGGGTATTTGCGAGGCATCTTCCGAATCGAGAAGGGAGATTCGATGGCTCAGTTGAGTGCTTGGGATCTCTCCAGCATCTATCAAGGTCGTGTGCTGAGGATGCCCTTATCACTGCGTTTTCTTGCCGGCGTACTCAATCCGATTTCGACGGTTCTGCCCGTACCGCGCGTACCACGTGTGGGCGAGCAAATAAAGTACCTTCAGCTGTTTGATCCAATTGCACGGGGCAGGAATGGACAGAAGCTACTGAAGACACTTATTCAGAAGATGCGGCGAATGGCTTACAACGATGGTCTGGACATCATCACGCTTTTCAAGTACTGCGATGACCCGCTAGCGTGTCTGCCCACATTCTTCCCTGAGCGGGTTCTTCACTACAACACCATGGCGATCCCACTGCACGGATCCGAGCTCCCCAACAAGCCATTCTACCTAGACATTCGGGATATTTAGCCTTAGATATTCCAGTTCGCGAACTCTCTCAAACACCCAATCGATAGCCGAAGCCCCGTACAGTGACGACGAGTTCTGGGTCCTTCGGGTCGATTTCGAGCTTCTTGCGAAGCAGGTAGACGTACTTCTGAACATCCTGTCCATCTGCATACGTTCGCTCGTCGGGCTCCTCAGTCTCTGGCCACAATTCAAGCAGAATCTGGTCAGATGTAAAGACGCGCCCAGGCGATGACGCCAGCAGTTTGAGCAACTGATACTCTTTGGGAGAGAGCGAAATCGTGCGTCCTTGAATGCTCACTTGTTTCCGCAAATCGTCAATCTTAAGTCTCAGCTCCGAAATCCCTGCATCGGGCTGAGTTCTTCGTAGTATGGCCTCCACGCGAGCCAAGACCTCCTCCAAGTGAAAGGGTTTGGAGATAAAGTCATCGGCGCCCGCTCGCAGACCGCGTACGCGGTCGTCGGCGCGACCCAGTGCAGACACGAGAATCACAGGTACGGACCCCTTCTCACGAATCCACTCCAGAAGTTCCCATCCCGCATCATTTGATTCCGGCAGAATGATGTCAAGCAAAATGAGGTCGGGAACCCACTTCTCAAGTGTCACCTTGGCCGCTTCCATCGTACCGGCGGATTGGACCCGATACCCACTGGAGCGCAGAGCTTCTTCCAGCAATCCGACAATTCTTACGTCGTCTTCGCAGACGAAGATGTTTGCTGAACGCATTCCTGTGCCCCTTCACACCTCATGATTCGTTGCTACGTGCTATCCCCAGCGCCCTCTGCTTCTCTCGATCGCTCTTCCTTCTCTCTTCTTAGGAACGTGGGTACATCAAGGTTCCCATCCGTTCGGATTCGTTCTCTTGAAGCAGACTGCCTTCGTTCCTTACCGACAAGATCGGCTGCCTGAAAATCCGCTGCAATCACTGTGATTTGTACGCCTTCATGGAATTCATCTCGCACCACAGCGCCAAAGACAAGATCGCACTCCGTGGCAGCAGCCTTTCGAATGTGATCAGCGGCTGTAATAACTTCTCCCAGCGTTAGGTCATCGCCACCCGTCACATTCATAATCATCTTGCGTGCACCACGTATCGATTCTCCTTCCAATAGCGGATTCGTGCTGGCCAGCTTGGCTGCGCTGATTGCTCTTTGCTCGCCAGACGCCTGGCCCATGCCCATCATGGCGTCGCCCGCACCTTCCAAGACGCTGCGAATATCGGCGAAATCGAGGTTGATGAGGCCGCGCACTGTGATTAGATCCGAGATGCCGCGAACACCTTGATGGAGGATGCCATCTGCTAACTCGAAGGCTTGAGTCATCGGCATACCGCGTGCGCTGGTCTCCAGCAAGCGATCGTTAGAGATAACGATGAGAACATCAGCCGCCTTGCGGAATTCCTCCAGTCCTACATTCGCATGATCCTTGCGCTTCGTTCCCTCAAAAGCGAATGGACGTGTGATAACGCCCACAGTCAACGCATCGTTCTCCTTGGCAATCTCCGCAATGACAGGGGCAGCGCCGCTGCCTGTGCCTCCACCGAATCCTGATGTGATGAAGACCAAATCCATATCCCGAACCATACTGGCAATCTCCCAGCGCGATTCAACGGCCGCCTTTCGCCCCTTGGCAACATCACCGCCTGTTCCGCGCCCGCCAGTGATATCAGCACCCAATTGGAGGGTTTCCGTTACATGAGAAGATTCGAGCACCTGCCGGTCCGTATCCACGGCAATAAGCCGCACGCCTTCCAGCTGCTCGGCCCGCATCCGATCCACAGCATTTACTCCGCCATCGCCAACACCCATAACCAGGATTCGAGCCGATGGGCTATGCTGAACATGCTGCTGTTGTTCGTGTGCCTGCTCCACAATCGGCGGGTCGCCAAAGACAATCTCGCGCGGGCCAACAACACTCTTCACAGCCGATTGCAGGCTATCTATCTTGCGTTGGCAATAGTCCTTCTTGAATTCGGAGTCAACTGGAATATGCAGTTGATCGTCATCGAGTGTGATCGATCGAAAATCAGCAGGAACACAACCTCTTAGAACCCGGTCATCGATGGCGTCAAGAATGGCTCTCCAAGTTTTCCGGATCTGCTGTTCCTCGTTTTCGAGTCTTAGATCATCAGCCATTCTCACACTCCCACTGCTATTCTGT